>BNVD01000129.1 GCA_025997835.1 Spirochaetia bacterium | reverse complement strand
AGGATATTTGCAATGCCGAAAAGAGAAATTTTTTGAGGAATTATTTCTTGGCTTTGCTCGTCTTGCCGGGCACCGATTCTGGATCGGGCTTGGTTCAGGGCCGACACCCGGAACCACAAAGCCTATGAGAACCGCTCACTTTTTTTATGGGGGAACGATGGAAGAGAAAAAGGTTGTTCGGGGAGTTCTGCTCAGTGTGACCCAGGTCGCAAAGAAACTGAATGTCAGCAAAAACTCGGTCACAAAACTTCTCAAAATGAAGACTTTCACCTGGTTTCCCCTATTGGAGGGGAAATACCAGATCGATTCCGCAGATGTGGATGACTGGTTAGCCGCTATTAAAATCCCTGCCGGCAAGTCTCTTGCTGACCATCTGAAGGATATGGACATACAGGCAGAGGACGAACTCATTAAGGTCCTCAAAACCCTCTCCAAGAAGGGCAGGCTCAACTTCCTTCTTAATAAAGGTAAGAAGGTCATCTTCCTCAATTTCGGACATCTTCAATTCGGTAATGGGATCACCCTTAATATGGGCCTCGTAATAGCTTAAATAAGTTCCAATAGTTTCCGGGGAATACGGCCTATTTCTTGCGGCATTCCGGCTTGTCCGGGGGCTGGTCTCGATGTTGGTAAACTTCTTGACCCAATCCCCCACGGTAATATCGTCGAAGGTGATCCTGCTGGCGCCGGTGGTTTCCAGTTCTTTTTTAAGGTAATCAATCAGGGCAAAGGCGGCTGCGGCCGCCGTCGCCTTGGTTTTTGGATTGCGGAACTGGACCAGGGCATCGGGTAAATATTGAAAACTTCTCCGCTGCCACTCCTTACACACCCGCTGGGGAAGCCCGGAGGTTGGATTAAGGGTCAACTGAAACATCTTTGAATCACCCCGCTTGGGGGTGGTAAAGGGTTTTTGAGGTTTGGACATAATCAGCACCGTCCTTATCAAAAAAGGATAAATGCACGATAAGTGCACGATGCCACAAAACGCAATGCTTCAAGTAAAGAAGCTTTTTCGTTAATTCCTTATACTATAAGGAATTAACTCATACCGGCGGAGGGACTTGAACCCTCACAGGCTTGCGCCCAGTAGATTTTGAGTCTACCGTGTCTACCATTCCACCATGCCGGCCAAAGTGTCGCATCAAGTAACGTTAATCAAGAAAATATAGCACGCATCGGTACTCAGCACAAGCCACCGCTTAGCCAAATAGCTTCCTACATTCCAGATAGAATCGTTTTTCAAGCGAAAAACGCCTCAGCCGAATAGTCTTCTACATTCCAGATAGAATCGTTTTTCGAAGCGAAAAACGCCTCAGCCGAATAGTCTTCTACATTCCAGATAGAATCGTTTTTCGAAGCGAAAAACGCCTTAGCCAAATAGCTTCCTACATTCCAGATAGAATCGTTTTTCGCAAGCCCCCCCCATGGAAAAACTTTTCCGCGGCAGCGCCCCGCTTCTCGCCACAGTCTCGAAAAGCCCCCCCTTCCTGATCGGCGGAAGCAGTATCCCCACCGCCGGGCCTGAACCATCGGGTGATACCGCACCGTCTGCCGCTGCGAGCCGGAACAGTTCCTCCTCCCCGTGAATATAGTCAATCGCTGTTTGAACCCCGCCATTCCTCCGGTCTTGCCGTTTCCGGACAAACGCATCCAGTAGCGGCTGGAGATACCCGGTAGCCAGCCCCGGCGCATCGGACTCCACCAATATGGCCGTTGTCCCCGCAATAAGTCCCAGCCGGTTTTTGGCCGCCTGCGCATCGCCCACCATCCGGGAAAGTTCAGTGCTGTCCCCGCCGGTGTCTCCGTGTGCGGCCCTTTGAGTATCGCCAACGGGTGGTACACCTATGGGGACAGCGCTGAACCCCGGCAGGGCGGACAGTACTTCCAGAATCTCATCCAGCCCAACGCCAAAAACGATCCGGTGGATAGGTTCAAAAGCGATACCCGGATCGTAGAGGTTCTCCAGTTCCACCAGCGCCCACCGTGCGGGGTGATTTTCCAGCCCCTGCTCCCCGGCGTGAGCCGTCTTGTACTCCTCCCAGACCGCCTTGGCGGTAGCCAGCGAGTGATTCCCGTCCCCCATCGCGAAAAGGAACGGCTCCCCGCCCGATTCCCCATACCGTCTCTCTGCCCGCCGGGCCAGGTCTTCCAGCCCGCAGGCGAGAAGCTCCCAGTCCGCTTCCGCATCCAGCGCCCAGCCGGATACGCTCCCCGCGTTTGGGGACAGATCTGTCTTGTAGAGCGGAGCCTGGGCCCGCCTCCCCAACGCCGGGAGCAGCGAGTCCGTCTCATCATCAATCAAAAGGAGGATATGGGGGCTTTCCAGTGGCGCATCCCGGCGTATTTCCATCCGCGGGGGAATCCGTTCCCGGACGGTACCTTCGGTGGCCCGGATCAGGGGCTTCGCGCCGGGGCTCCAGTCGTAGCGCTCCAGGTCCACCGCGATAACCAGCCCGCGCCGTAGCGGGTGGCAGGGGGTTGCCCGCTCGATATACACGCAGCAACGGCGGGGCGGCGCAAAGACACCGTCCGCCAGATAGTTTTTCATGGCCCGATGAATCGCCGCGATACGTTCCGGGCGGCCGCCGTCCTCAAGATATACTTCGGGGAAGATAAGCCGCAACGCGGACGGGGCGGTTCCAACGGCCTGTTCCGCCTGGGACCAAAAGGCCCGGTCCTGGGTAAACTGGTCGCAGGCGATCACCGCCCATTTTTCAAGCGCTGTAAGCGGACCGGGCAAAAGCACATCGGGAACCGCAACCCCCAGCGCCGCCAGCCGTTCATGTATGTTCATGGTATCCTCCTTGAACCAATCATAGTCCGTCATCCGGTTTTAAGTCACCTGGTGACAATAGTCACCTGGACAATAGTCACCTGGTGACAATATGTCACCTTGACAATAGTCACCTTTTTCTTGACAAACCGCTCCGGTAGAATGATAGTTATTATAAAGATAAAAGTATTGGAAAACATTGTTTCCTTTCCAATTGAACTTCGCCGCCGGAGCGGCGGATGCATAGGAGTATTTGGTGCAGTTGCAGCGGCCGGCTTTCATCCAGGAACAGCGGTTCAAAATGAGTCCGCAGCTTTATCAGTCTATCGAACTGATGGCCCTGCCCATTGTGGATCTGCGGGAAAAGATTGAGGAAGAGATCGAGCGCAACCCCGCGCTGGAAGTGCTGGAAGATCGCACTACCATCTCCCTGGATGCCGCCTATAGCCCCCGGAAGAAGGATGAGGACGATTACTTCGAGGTAAGTTCCGATTCGGGATTTGTCAGCCGGGGAGGAGACGAGGCGGCGGATGAACAGCACAAGTTCATCGAAGGAGCCTTGTCCCGGTCTGAAACCCTGCAGGAACACCTCCTCTGGAACCTCAGACTGGTCCCCGCCGGCGATGATGTACGCCGTATCGCCGAACGGTTGATTCAAAACCTCGATGAAGACGGGTTCCACAAGGAGCCGGTTGAACTTCTCCTGAAAGATGAAGCCCCGGGCAAAACAGCGCAAGCGCTGTCCCTGGTTCGCGCCCTGGACCCGCCGGGCACCGCCACAACCGGTTACCGGGAATCCCTCCTGGTTCAGGCCCGGCTCCTCCCGGACGCTCCGGAAGGCATGGAAGCGGCGCTGGACTGTCTGGAACTTCTGGAACGGGGCAAACTCGCCGAGGTTGCCCGGAAGATTAACCGTACCGAGGCTGAGGTACAGCACATTCTCGACCGGATCAAAGCGCTGTCCCCCTTTCCGGGCCGCCAGTTCGCTTCGGCGGAGACCCGCTACGTGGTTCCCGATATTCAGGTCCTCCAGAAAGAGGGGGAGTTCATCATCGTTTTGAATGATGAGGAGATCCCCGTGCTGGGGATCAACCCCTTTTTTATGCAGATAGCCGCGGACAGCAATGGCCGAAGCGCCCCCAAAAGCCGCATAACCGTAGCAGCGGGCGGCGTTGCCGATGGACCGGATGAGGCCAAACCCGTCCGGGATTTTGTCAAGGAAAACATCAAGGAGGCCCGCTGGTTCATCCAGTCCATCAACCAGCGGAACCATACCTTGCTCCGGGTATCCCGTGCCATCGTGGAATTCCAGCGGGCCTTTTTCGTAAGCGGCCCCAAGTACCTGGCCCCCCTCACCCTCCGGGACATAGCTCAGGAACTCGGCGTCCACGAGACCACCGTATCCCGGACCGCCAACGGCAAGTATATGCAGACCGAATGGGGTATCTTCGAGGTACGCCATTTTTTCACCAACTCCATCAGTGGGGCGGGGTCCGGCGGGTCCCGGCACTCAAAGGAAGGGGTCAAGGAACGGATTCGGGAACTCATTTCCGTTGAGAACCGGCGCTTCTCGGATCAGGAGATCACCGACCTCCTTGCGAAGCAGGGCATTCCCCTGGCCCGGCGGACCGTGGCCAAGTACCGGACCGAACTGGATTTAGGTTCATCCTATTCCAGATAGTTACAGGCAATAGTGCTTTTTCAGAATACCGATTTTGAAAAAGCGTTATTATAACGGGGTTTATACCCCGGGGATGGGCTTTGATGCCGGTCCTTATCGAATCACCCGGAGGCAGCTATGAATACCGAAGTTAAGGCAGTACATTTCACCATGAGGGACGACGCCAGAGAGTATCTGGATCGCAAGATCGCTCGGATCCACAACGCCGAGAATATGATCGTCGATCTCCTGTTCACTTTGACCAAAGATAAGGATTTTTCCGCCGAAGCGACGGTAAACTTCCGCTGGGGGGTCTCGATTCATGTCAAGGAACACGATTTTGATCTTAACCCCGCCATTGATAAACTGATGGACAAGCTGGAGGCGAAGATCACCAAGGAAAAAGAAAAGGTGAAGGACGTCAACGAGAAGACCCAGGCGGCGGAGAAGCACAGGACCGAATAGCGCCGGTACGTGATGAGCGGGACAGAGCTGAATCCGTTTCCGGTGCAGCTCTGTCCCTCCCGCTATTCCACGGTCACCGACTTTGCCAAATTACGGGGCTTGTCCGGGTCGAGCCCCCGCTGAACCGCGCAGTAATAGGCGTAGAGCTGACAGGGAATCACCGAGAGGATCGGGGTCAGGCGGCGGCGTCCCAGTCCACATGGACGGTCTCTTTTTTCGAGCTCTGTCCCTCTTCGTTGTAAAATTCCACATGATCCCGGTAGAGCACCGTGATTTCCCGGTCCTCAAGGTAATAGACTTCACAGGTGTATTCCAGCAAGGCGGGTACATCCGATGCGATCAGGTTTGCAGGATACAACAGGTCCTTTAAAAAAACCGGTGTCATGTAAAATATGGGGACAGAATTGCGTGTAAAGCGTATCCTTGAGGGAGTGAGGAGATAACGGGTTTATGGGGAATTTCCTGGATTTCGGGTTTTTGGGTAATTCATGCAGGCAATGGCTGCTGGCGGCGGCTTTCGTCGCCGGGGGCTTTATCATGGGGAAACTATGTTCCCTCATCATGTCGGGCATCTTGAAGAGGCTCAGCAAAAGGACGAAACAGCGGCTTGATGATATTATCGTCGAGGCCCTGGAAAATGCCCTGACGGTCCTGATTTTTCTCGGCGGTATCGCCCTGGGTATTCAGCGGCTTACCCTGAATGAGGCGGTTCAGCTTTGGACCGGACGGATTTTGGGGATTTTCTTTATCGTGGTGATCGCCGGGGCATTTAGCCGCTTGTTAAAGGGAATGATAGGCCAGTATGTGCCCTCCCAAAGTTCGGGGCTAATCGGGGGCAGGGAAACCGAACTCCGGCCGGTACTGCGGAATTTTTCGGATATTATTATCTGGACACTTGCCGGGGCCCTGATTCTGAAAACCCTGGGGCACAATATCAGCGCTCTGATGGCCGGTCTTGGGCTGGGAGGCGCGGCGATTGCCCTGGCTTCCAAGGATACCCTGGCCAACTTCTTCGGTTCTATCACCGTATTTGTGGACCGGCCCTTCCGCTTCAATGAGCGGATAAAAATCGCAGGCTTCGACGGGTATATCACCGAGATGGGTCTCAGAACTTCCCGGTTGCGAACCCTGGAAAATCGCACGGTGATCATCCCTAATAGCATCTTCGCGGCGAATCCGATTGAAAATGTCAGCTCCGAACCGGATACCAAGGTAAGCCAGACCATCACTATCAGAATGGATAATGGCAGCGCAAAGATAGCCCAGGGGGTGGCGCTGTTGAAAGAGATAGCCGTGGAGGGAACCGCCGGAACGCCCTCGGCGGGGTTGACTGCCATAGGCGGCGTGCTCGGTCAGATAAGTTTTGTCTATTCTGTCGCCAAAACCGCCGATTATCTTGGAACCGTCAACCGGGTTAACCTTGAAGCGCTCAGGCGTTTTGAGGAAGCGGGCATTGTATTAGGGTAGGGTGATGAAATCAACTGAA
>BNVD01000128.1 GCA_025997835.1 Spirochaetia bacterium | reverse complement strand
CGCATCGGGGGTATCAAAGCCCCAGATAAATTTGGTTATCGACGGAAAGGACGCGAGGGTTCCCAGCAGTATCGCCAGTACCGGGAGCAGCCGCATCGCGCCCTTGACCGGGGTTTGCCGGGCAAAGCGGAAAGCCATCACCGCATAGCCCGCGGGCAGGACCAGGGCAAAAAGGCGGTCGGGAATAAAGCCGATAATTTTACCGGTAAGGCCGATTTTGATAAAGGAAATGGAGCACCAGGCCGCCAGGGTTAAGACAAAGGCCGAGAGCAGCCCCGTTATGACGGCACAGATATGTTTCATCCGTTCGGGGACAAACTGAATCAGGGATATGGAAAGATGGTCCGCCTTTTTGGTGGTGATCATCCCGGAAAGAAGCCCCAGCACCAAAAGCAGATGGGTCAAGAGGCCGGAAGAAGCGGGTACCCCGGTTTTGAAAACCCGCCGGGCAATGACCTCCGCAACGGGGAGGAGGGCAAGCAGGACAAGGGAGGTGTAACACAGGGCCTGTTCAATGCCCCATACAATCCGTTGCCGCGTATTCATGCTACCTGCGGCTCCGGTGCGCTTTAAGCAGGGCATCGATTTTGTTGAAGGTATTCCGGTCAAAGGTGGTGCCCAGGAGGGAGGGCATAGATGCTTCCGCATCGGCATACCAGAGCGCTTCCTGCTGGGCGGTGGGCCGGTTTTCCACCAGACCGTACCGGAGCATGGTGTTAAGGGCTTCGGTTTCCAGACGCTGGATGGCTATGTCCATGTCCGCTCCAATCTTCCGTGAAGATTGCACCAGTCTTTCTTTGTATTGCGCCGGGACCGCCCGCCAGGCCGTGCGGTTCAGGACGATCCCTCCCATGGCGGGGGCCAGGTTCATTGACAACATGTATTTCGCGGTCCCAAAGAGCTGGAGGCTCCCAACAAGGACGGGGCTCTGGTAGAGTGCGTCAACCATGCCGCCTGAGAGGGCTATGACCATATCGTTGTTCCCCGTCGGGACCATTTGATAGCCCATAGCCTTAAATGCCTGCATCAACTGGGGTTCATCCGGGCTGGTTGCCACTTTTTGCCGTTTCAGGTCGGCAGGCACGAAGACCGGGTTCCGGGAAAAGATTTTGACCCAGCCGACTTTGGACCATGCCAGGGTGAAAAATCCCTTTTCATCGATTTTTGCTTCCAGTTCGGGCTTTAAATTTTCCAGTACCAGATCCAGTTCCTGTTCGTTTCTGATAAGAAAGGGGCTGCTCAGGGTCATAATTTCCGGGGTTAAGGCATTGAGACCAAAGGAGGTGATTACCGCCCCCTGAATCTCGTTGAGCCGGAGCTTCCGTACCTCGTCGGCTTCGTCCCCCAGAATCCCGTTATGGTAGATCCGCAGCTCAACTGCCCCGCCGGTTATGGTTCGCCATTCATCGGACATCTGGTTTAAGGCCGCTCCCCAGGGGGTAGCCTCCGGGACAAGGGAGGCGATTTTTAGGACCACCGGCTTTTTGGGTTGGGCATAAACCGGAGTTACCGCGCAAAATATCAGGACCGTAAGCATTGCAAAACATACCGGTACCGGACGCGTAAATTGTTTCATAGCTTCTCCTGTACTCCTATTCTACCACGATTTTTTTAAAAATACTGCTAATCATCATCCCAAGATTCGTCAGATTCTTCTTCATATTCTTCCCATTCAGATTCTTCCAGTTCCGGGAAATAATGGGCTGCCCGGTGATAAAGATACCGAGCCTTGCGCTGGGAGATGGTATTCACCAGCCGGTTGTCACGGTTTTCGGGGGCGTTCACCTTAAAGGCCAGGGCGGTTTCGAGGTATGTTTTGAAGGTTTCGTAATCCTGGGTGGGGATAGAAATCGCCTGGGCATACGAAACATACGGCCCTATGGTGAGCCCCGCAGATTTTTCCAGGGCAAGTTTGAAGTGGAAGTCCACTTTGGACTTATCCCCGCCCAGGCTTTCCGGCAGGGATGCGTAAAAGAGGACGAAAAAATCATCGATGGCCCCGTTGTTAAAGTCCGGGTCTAGCGCGTAGGCCCGGTTTATAAGGGCGGTAAGGGCCGGGATTTTGAACCCCAGCGCCAAATCCATAGGATCCAGGGCATAGGCCGCAAGAGTGCCTGCCACCAGCCAGTAGAGCAGGGGTACATCATCTTTTACGGTATGCTGCTCAAGAAACTGCTCCAGCGTTGCCCGGTTAGTCGAGGCTTCACCAAAGCCGGGATATTTTTGCTCCAGGGCGGAGGTGAGAATTTCCGTCCCCCGGAGGTAGAGCTTTTTTGCCTTTTCAAGCTCCTCCCGGCGTTTGGTAAAGCGTTCCGGGGGCAGCATTTCCGCCGGTCCCTGGACAAAGGCGTTGGCGTACATCACAAGCAGGGATCCCGTGGACAGGAGCAGTTCCTGATCCGCCGGGTTTTTTGCAAGTTTGGCTTCGCTCTTTTTGATAACATTGGGGATGACGGAAGCCACCGTATCCGGTTTCATACGCATAGCCATCTTGTTGATGGAACAGCCGGAAAATGAAGCCAGGACAAGGCCGACACAAAGCAGGATTTTTTGATACCGTCGTACACTTCGCATAGTTTTTACCTCTTTTTTCCGCTATTCCACGGAACTAATTACCAATAACCTGCCGTATGTCTTTACTGATGGCGTCCAGCTTCCGTCCCGCTTCCGCCTTTGCCGCTTCCAATCCCCCGGCGCCGGCTTCGGCGCAACAACTGGCGTAAAACTTGATTTTAGGTTCGGTACCGCTGGGCCGGGCGCTTACCACGGTCCCGTCTTTAAGGAAGAACTGAAGCACATCGCTCTTGGGCAAGTCTACCGGCTCCGTCTTGCCGGCGTACTTCCACACCGATTCCTGAATATCCCGAACCTTCTCCACCTCAATGCCCCCCAGGGTTTTCGGGGGATTCTTCCGGTATTCCGCCATAATGCCGTTCATAATCGCCGGACCCTCCGGCCCTTGGAAGTACTTTGATATCCCCAGTTCCCGCCAGTAGCCGTTGATTTTGTAGAGATCATCCAGCCGGTCCAACAGGCCCTTCCCCTGACTCCGCCAGTAGAGGGTCATTTCGGCGGTCAGCGCCGCAGCGGAGACCCCGTCCTTGTCGCGGACCTCGTTTTCCACGAGATACCCGTAGCTCTCCTCGGTGCCGAAGACGATGCTGGTATCAATTTCCCCGGCATCGCTTTTCCGCATCACATCCGCAATCCACTTGAACCCCGTAAGGCACTCGATACATTCGGCGCCGTAGGAAGCCGCCACCCGCTTTTGCATCCCCGTGGTAACGATGGTGTTGACCATTGCCGGTTTTTTGGGCAGTTTCCCCGCTTCTTTAAGGGAGAGGAAGATATAGTCCGCCAGAAGCACCCCAAGCTGGTTCCCGGTTAGCAGGGCAAAGCCCCCCTTGCCGTCCGGCACCGCTATGCCCAGCCGGTCCGCGTCGGGGTCGGTGGCCATAACCACATCGGCCCCTTCTTTCTTGCCCAGCGCAAGCGCCATTTCCAGAGCGGCCGCTTCTTCCGGGTTGGGGAAGGACACCGTGGGGAAGTCCCCGTTCCCCTCCCGCTGTTCCGGTACGGTAATCACCTTGAGCCCCAAACTTCCCAGTACCGCTTCTACGTGCATGGCGCCGGTCCCGTGGAGGGGCGTGTAGACGATTTTTACGTCCCCGCCCTTAGCCTTTATCAAATCGGGCCTGAACAGGCGGCTCCGCACCATAGCCTGATAGGGCTCGTCAATCGTTTTATCGATTATCTCCAGCAACCCCTTGGCAATTGCCTCCAGCCGGGTAATTTCCTTAATGCTTGTAACGGCATTCACCTCATCAATAATCCCCGTGTCGTGGGGGGCAATCACCTGGGCGCCGTCGTTCCAGTAGGCCTTGTAGCCGTTGTATTTGGCCGGGTTGTGGCTGGCGGTCACCACGATCCCCGTATCGGCCCCCAGCTTCCTTACGGCATAGGAGAGTTCCGGGGTAGGGCGCAGGGACGAGAACAGGTAGGTCTTGATCCCGTTGGCCGCAAGGATCAGCGCCGCAGCTTCGGCAAATTCGGGGGAATAATGGCGGCTGTCGTAGGCAATAACCGCGGCAAGTTTCCCCGCGGCGGCCTTTTCAGGCGACGCTTTCTTCACATACGTTGCCAGCCCCTGAGTGGCGCGCTTGACCACCAGGGTGTTCATGCGGTTATACCCGCCGCCTATGACCCCGCGCAGACCCCCGGTCCCGAATTCCAGGTTCCGGTAGAACCGGTCCTCCAGTTCCTTCCAATCCTCTTTAACCAGAAGGTCTTCAACCTCTTTCTTGAAGCTGGCATCCCCTTCGTTGGCGATGTAATCTTTAGCCTGGGCGATGATGGCCGCTTTATCCATGATTTTCCCCCTGAATCTTCTATATGATCTACATAATAAGTATGAGTATAATGACCTTGAAAGCCGTGGGCAAGCGTCCCATCCCGCATCCCGCCCGCTAGCAATTCTCATTTTCACCATCGGAAATGACCCACCCGTATCTTCCCCATCTTAAAGCAGTCAATTCAAAAACCGACAACGGTGGGCGGCGTGGCGGACAGCCCCTCCCCGAGACATTATGACAACCTACCGAAAATCTTAAAACGTCTTAGCCGGTAAAACAAATCCTTCAGCGGAAAAAAGCGCCTCGTTCGAGTAAAGCAGTTGTTCATCTGGCTCGGGTGGGGGGCTGTCCGCTACACCGCCCATATATGCCAGTAGTGCAAATTGAGAATTGCTGCCCCTTACTTGACTCCCGGTTAAATCCATGCTATATGTTCCAAACAATGTAGGAGAATGTTATGAAGAAACTGGTTTTTGTCGGCATATTTTTGGCGGGATGCGCGGGGATCTTTGCCGCGGATTTTACGGTGGAACTTAATCAGGCCGATGGAATTTACCATCCCGGGAACCCGCTGGAAATAACCCTTTTTTCGGATACACCATGCTACTTTCAGATAACGCTTACTGACGCGGAGAATAACACGCAGATTCTCTACCCCGACCCCGCATTGCCAAATGATAACGCGGCGCTTCCGGCAAATACGCGCCGTACGGTGCCCGGCGCATCGGAGGAACCCATGACGCTCGTGGAACCATTCGGCACCGAAACCCTCACCGTTACGTTTTCGAAAAAGCCGGTGACCGGGGCCGGTGTCGCAAGGGCTGATGTCCTGGCGACGAAAAAACTGTCGTACCGTATCGTGCCGTATATACTTGTCCGGGAGTTTGAGTCCCCGGCGGCAGTGCTGCAGGCCGTTAAGAATGACATTATCGCTGCCGGCGGGAAGGTCTCAGGTGACGCGCAAAAAGGCACCTTCCAAACACCGGTGATGACGATACGCTACGAAATTACGGGCAAACAGCTCGCGTTTATTATGCCGAAAGACCCGGCGCTTTTTAACGTGGCGTTGACCCGCGGGGCCGTTCAGCCGCCCCTGAAGGTTGCGCTCACTATTCCCCCGGCGGAAATTCCGGGAAAGTTCGATGATGTTAGACAGAAGTTTGCAAGCCAGGGCGGCGATTTCCGCGGCGACACATCGAAGGGTAACTTTAACATTACCAAGCCCATAGCCATACAGGGATCATACGAAGTGGATGCCGCCAATGTTGACATCACCATACCAAAGTATCCGAGCCTTTTTAAATCCGCAATTGAAAGCGGCATAAAGGAATACTTTAAATGAAATTGCGCACCGGTGTTTTTCTGCTGCTGTCCGCATTGATGGTACCATCATTTGTGTGGGCAGAGGGGGAGCGTTATGCACTGGTCATTGGAAATTCTGATTATCAAAATGACCAACTCGACCTGGGAACGCCGGTTAATGACGCGGTTGATGTGGCGGACGCGCTTGCCGGTCTTGGTTATGATGTGGACATACAGGAAAACGTGACCAAACAGGAGTTTACCGCCGCCCTTGCCGGCTATGTGGCAAAACTGGCTGCGTCAAGCGGCCGGAGTGAAGGTTTTTTTTGGTACGGCGGCCACGGCACCGAAATTGTCGGGCAAAATTATCTGTGGCCGGTTGACGTTGCCGTTACCAGTGAAATCGCAATCCGCGAAAGTTCCTGGTCGTTGCAGCAGCTTTTGGGCTATCTTGGCGAAGCGGGCAATAAAATAAACGTGGTGGTAATTGATGCATGCCGCGACAGCCTGCCTCAGGCGCTACCCCAAACCGTAAAGACCCGGGGCGCCGTCCGGGGCGGCGGTTTTTCAAAGGTAGATACCGCGGAAAAAGATGTCTTTGTGATGATGTCCACCGCTGCCGGCCAGTCGGCGCTTGACGGGGACGCGGGGACACGGAACAGCCCGTTTGCCACGGCGTTTTTGAAACACATTGATTCGCCTGAGCCCCTGCAATTGATGGTGACCGATGTAATAAACGAAACCGTTTCCATGACAAGCAACCGGCAGCGTCCCTACACCAATGGCAGCGTTAGTGATAAATACTATTCCATCAATCCGGGTGTACAAACGGAGTTATTACCGCCGCCGC
>BNVD01000127.1 GCA_025997835.1 Spirochaetia bacterium | reverse complement strand
TGTTACCAACATTCCGCAGGATAACGGAATCCCTGTTATGCAGATGGAACGCAAAATCCTGCAAATCAACGAGATTGTGGAGGGATACATCAAGCCGCGTCTTTCCAACGACTTCGGCGTTTTGGTTTCCGCCGTGGACATTGCCGCTGTCGAAGCGGACAAGGAAAGCGAAGGCTACCAGTCGCTGATGAAGGTAACCAAGAATGTTGTTTCCGACACGACCGTTGCTCAGGCGTCCGTTAACATCCAGAACATGCAGGACATGCAGTCGATCAATGCCGAGAATATAGCGGCGAGCCTTGCTATACAGCGGGAACGGCAAAGTCGAGAAAGCGCGGATCGAACACGTCAAAGTAGGGCACGCCGAATTTGACCTGAATAATACCCGCAAGGTTGATAAAGTAGACTTCCGCCTGAAAGGGCGAACCGCCGCCAAAAGCCGCGCCCACAATGGACGACAGTATGGGGAAGTTCGCCGTCTTTATCGTTTCATCGAAGGGACCTTCGATAAAGTCCTGCATGAGGGCTGCACCGGCAGACCCGCCGTCTTTTTGTTTGTACACAAAGACTGCGATTTCGCCGTCTTTTACGCGGAGGCTCGAACCCCAGCGGATGGCGTTTTCTTTTTTCGTGTCGTTTGCATCCGCACCCGCAGGCCGCCACTTCCAGATGAGGTAGGTTTCCTCATCACAGCGGATAACGTCCATCAATCCGCCTTCTTTTTTGCCAAATAGTGCCATAGTATGCTCCTTGTTAGATTGCTATTTTTGCCGTATACTGTACGGTATGATTACGATTGAACAAACCGTGGACATTCCAGCCAGCCGTCGGCTTGACCTCCATTTGGATATTCCACCTGAATTCCCTGTGGGACGGACCATACTTACCTTTACGTCGGCGCAGACGGATACCACCGGGGAAGCCTCGTCTTCCGTTCCGGAAGCCGGGGACACTTCTACAGCCCCGAGCAGGAAAAAAGCGCCGGTCTTTGGCTGCGCCAGGGGGCAGTTCCAAATGGCGGATGATTTTGATGCACCGCTTGAAGATTTCAGGGAATACATGTAAATGGCCCGCTATCTGCTGGACACCCACGCCGCTATTTGGTTTTTCAACGGTGATGACCGGCTCTCGAAAACCGCAAAAGAAGTTATCCTTGATACTTTCAATCAGATTCATCTCAGTATTGCGTCTGTCTGGGAAGTTGCGATAAAAACCAGCCTGGGAAAACTCTCCTTTGGCGGCGGGGCTTCCGGTTTCATTCGCCTGGCAGAGGATAACGGTTTTACCCTGCTGCCTATTGAAGCGGTTCATATCATCGCCCTTGAAAATCTGCCGTATCATCATCGAGACCCCTTTGACCGCATACTTATTGCCGCATCTCTTTCTGAAAGGATGAGCTTTATTAGCTCTGACAGAAACATGGTGAAATATGGGATTTCCCTTACCTGGTGATGGAGACTGCCGCCTTCTTTTTTTACTGAATAATGCCATGGTACGCTCCTTGTTAGATTACTGTTTTTGCCGTATACTGTACGGTATGATTACGATTCAACAAACCGTGGACATTCCAGCCAGCCATCGGCTGACTATTGAGGTTCCCCGCGAAGTGCCTGTGGGGAAGACTATTCTTACCTTTACACCGGCGGACACCCCCCGGATAACAGACGGGGACGAGTGCCCCCTCTGCGCCGTCTACAAAGAACCCAACGAGGAGACTCTTGCCGCCTTTGCGGAAGGGGATGCCATGCTGCGCGGGGAGATTCCGGCGAAGTGGTACAAATCCGCCGAAGAAATGTGGGCTGTCTTGAGGAAATAAACTGTGCTGGAACCAACCTTTACCGGTCTGTTCAGGAAAGAACTCAAGCTGATGGAAAAACGCGGCAAAAACCTGTCGGAGATTGAAAGGGTAACAACCTTGATCATCAATGAACAACCCCTGAGCGAACGATACCGAAACCACCTGCTTCACGGCAAAAAATACGAGGGAAAATGGGAATGCTGCTGTCCGGCGTAGCCGGACAGCTTGATCGAACCCGACTGGCTTTTGGTTTACCAGATTGATTCGGCGGCAAAAAAGGTCGTTTTCCACCGTACCGGAACCCACTCTGATTTGTTCAAGTAATAGCATATAACCACCCGCCCTCTTTTTTACCGAACAATGCCATGCGTTACTCCTTAATGTGATAGATGGCGGTAATGATACTGCCGTTCTCTTCCAGAAAAATTCTTTGCAGGGAAAACGGGAAGGGCTTAAAACCCTCATACGTTTTGTCCTGTATTGTTTTATACGCCGTTGCCGGAAGGCTGCGGAAAAACGCCGCCGAAATGTTCTTTGCGGCTTTTGTTTGGTCAAACAGAAAATCAACCTTGTTGACGCTCTTTCTGATGTATGCGTTCATAGTCGCGGCGGATACCAGTGCCAGGGTTTTTACAGGGATGCCGCTTTCCATGAGGCGGCAGCAG
Source organism: Spirochaetia bacterium (assembly GCA_025997835.1). Classification (GTDB taxonomy): domain Bacteria; phylum Spirochaetota; class Spirochaetia; order Treponematales; family Breznakiellaceae; genus BNVD01. The sequence goes on along the minus strand of BNVD01000127.1, from coordinate 4,056 downwards.
TCGGCGAAAAACGCGCCTATCCCCATGGTGCGGGGATAGGAATCCCGTTCGGCAAAATACTTGAATTCGAGGGCTTCGGCGGGTTTGCCGTGCCGGTCAACCAGCACACAGTCGATTTCTTTTTTCCCTTTGGCTTGATACTTCTGGTTGGGATGGGCGAATTCCAAAAGGATGTCAGAAGCCGTTCTCCCTTCCGCCGCCATGATTGCGGAAAAGTAATCGTACCGAATACAGTCTTCGGTTAGGCGCTCAAGACCGTGGCGTTTAATCCGCTGCGCAAGATATTCCGCAAACATGGTGTGGCGTTTTTGGTTCATGCAGGTTCCCTACTTGATAATCTTTTTTTCTTTCAAGATACTTTCAATGTTGGCGATGGCATCCTTGTCGGAACCAAAAACAATTTTAGCCTTGTTATAGGCTTGTTCGCATTTAGACTTCCATACATCATTAAAATCTACGCCACCTACAGCCGTATCCAACGTACGTACATAACTGGCCATTAACCCGCCTTTTTTCTTTTGAATTTGGCTGGAAGCAAGTAAAACAAATTCCACAATATCCTCTTTGGTGTTAGGGATGGGAAATGATTTAATCATTTCTGCTTTTGCAGTATCAAGTGAGGCTCGTGTCGAACGCCCGTTATCCCAAAACATTTTGGCGGCACTTATACTGCTCATTTGTTTTACACGGTCTTGTTCCATTTCGTTGAGTTTCTGAAAGAAAGCCTGAACCGTGTTATTTGCCTGCACATTGCTGAATTCATGCCCACACGAGGGGCAAACCGCCGTCATTGCCGGGACTTCTGCGCCGCAGGCGGGACATTTACGGATATTGCCAACTTTTTCCGTAGTTTGCTGTGGTGTAGACGGTGCAATCCCCCCAACCGGTGTCCCACAGGACGCGCAAAATTGTGCACCCTCCGCAATTTGCGCTCCGCATTTTGAACAAAAAGCCATAATAAAACCTTCCTTTGCGTTTACTGTCCGCTCGACATTATTAACCCCGATCTTTCCAAAACCGAGAGGTCTTCGTTGGTGAGAGGTTTATACAAGCCCTCAACTTGCCATAATCCGCTTTCCGCAATATCCTTTTTCGGTGAAAACCTGCCAAGCCAGACGGCTGAGGGTTTACATTCCTCACAGGATGAGACCGTAGATATCAGCTTTGATTCCATGTCACGACGGGCATCGGTAATTTCAAAGACAACAAAGGACATCTTTTTTCTGATATATTCCGTTACTTCGCTGATGATTGCGGTTTCTCTCCCGTAATCAAATTCACCGGCCTCCCATTTTTCAACGCCCACAGGCCCGTATTGTTTTTGTAACAGGGCCCTGCAAATGTCTTGCCTGAATGAACTACCGCTCATGTCAAGCCCGGCGGAAAAATGCATGGATAAACGTCCGGGCAAGCGGTCTTGTGTCTCATGGGTGCCAATCCGTACTATCCGATCACCGCCGTGGGCATGTTCACCTTCTTCAAAAAAAATATATACCCCATTTGCGGGGGCAGTTTTCCAATTATCAAAATGATAGCGGGTCATCCTATTGCACAGGGAATGTAAGGCCGCGCACTGTTCACTCATTGGGTATACTCCTTTCCGGATGATGCTGCCCAAAAACATGATGAGGGATAGTGTTAGATGTCAGTAAACCGTAATGATTATCAGAATATGTTGCTAAATGCGGGGGGGGGGGGGTAATTCATTAGAATGCAAGGAATTACGAGATTTCATGATCCTGAATAAGCCCCCTTTTACCAAAATGTACCGGGGCCGCTTTCAAACTAAAACCCCGGAAAGCGTAAGATATACCACTTTTTCGATATATGCAAGAGGGAAATGGGAACTGAATGGTAACACGCTGACCCGCCGCTGCATGAGGCGGCGGTGGACTGAAGTCCAACCGGGTAAAGTCCTTGCCAGAGCCCTGCCCTTTATATATAGTAGAAACCTATGAAACGCCGATTAATCACCTCCGCGCTGCCCTATATCAATAATGTTCCCCACTTGGGCAACCTGATTCAGGTTCTGTCCGCCGATGCCTTTGCCCGGTTTTGCCGGCTCCGGGGATACGATACCCTCTACGTCTGCGGCACCGACGAATACGGCACCGCCACCGAAACCCGCGCCGCCGAGGAAGGGATAAGCCCCCAGGAACTTTGCGACCGGTACTATACGATTCACTCCGACATTTACCGGTGGTTCAATATCAACTTTGACAAATTCGGCCGTACCTCAACCCCGATTCAGACCGAGATCGTCCAGGACATCTTCAAAAAGCTGGACGCCAACGGGTACATCACCGAGCATACCATCGAACAGCTTCACTGCGACCATTGCGGCCGGTTTCTCGCGGACCGTTACGTCCGGGGTACCTGCCCCCACTGCGGCTATACCGAAGCCCGTGGGGATCAGTGCGAAGCCTGCGGCAAACTGCTGGACCCCACCGACCTTAAAGAACCCCGCTGTTCAAGCTGCGGTTCCACCCCCGCGTTAAAATCCACCAAACACCTCTACCTCGACCTTCCCAAATTGAAGGACAAGCTCGATCCCTGGCTTAAAGAGGCATCGGTTACGGGATTTTGGGCCAACAACGCCATTCAGATGACCCAGTCCTGGCTTAAGGCGGGGCTGCGGGAGCGGGCCATCACCCGTGACCTCAAGTGGGGCATCCCGGTGCCCAAGGCGGGCTACGAAAACAAGGTGTTCTACGTCTGGTTCGACGCCTGTATCGGCTATGTTTCAATTACCGGCAACTACGGGGCCGAAGCAACGAAGGGACTTCAGTCCAAGGGACTTCAGTCCCAAGATTGGCACAAATTCGTGGACGACTGGTGGAAGAACCCCGGTGAGGTGGACCTGTTTCAGTTCATCGGCAAGGACAACATCCCCTTCCATACGGTGATCTTCCCCTCAAGCCAGCTTGGTACCGGCGAGAAGTGGACCATGCTCCACCATATGTCCAGTACCGAGTACCTCAACTACGAAAGCGGCAAGTTCTCCAAGTCCAAGGGCATCGGCGTTTTCGGTACCGACGTGATGGAAACCGGCATAGGCGCCGATGTGTGGCGGTTCTACATCTTCTACAACCGCCCGGAAAAGGCGGACGCCCTCTTTACCTGGAAAGATTTTCAGGAGAAGGTGAACGGCGAACTCATCGGCAACCTGGGGAACCTGGTAAACCGGACTCTTTCGTTCGTAAGCCGCTACTACGGAGGGAAGATTCCCGGCCAGTCAAGCCCGGTCAATGCCGCCTTTTGGGACAAGGTTCATGGGTACGAGGATGAGATTGCCGCCTATCTGGACCGGGCGGACCTGCGGGACGCGCTGCGGGCCATTTTCGAGCTATCCTCCCTTGCCAACAAGACCTTTCAGGACGGCGAGCCCTGGAAGCAGCGCACCGAAGACCCTGCTACGGCGGAAGCCCTAATCGGCGACCTTTGCCATGTGGTGCGGGACCTCGGTATCATGATTCAACCCTTTATGCCCGTTGCGGCGGAAAAAATCGCCTCGTTTTTTGGATATACGCTGGATAAAACCGCCGCTCCGGCAGAAACGGCGCTGTCTTGGGCGGATGTGGGCCGGGAACGGGGGCTGCAAGAGGTGGTTAAGAGCGAAGTGCTCTTTCCCAAGCTGGAGGATGAACTGATAGAGACCCTCCGGGAGCGCTATTCCGGGAGCCAAAAGGATAGAGCGGAGCGGGTGGAGCATGGGGCAGGGGAGGCGGCGGAACGGACGAGTAATGATGCGGGAGCCGTTGCGGCCGCAACGACCGCCCCGGTTGATACCAGAGATGCCGCAACGAAATTCATCGAGACCCTGGACCTCCGGGTCGCCCAAATCGTCAAGATCGAGCGGCACCCCAAGGCGGATAAGCTCTATATCGAGACCCTGAACATTGAGAACGCCGAAGGTGGTATCGAAGAACGGGTCATCGTGTCCGGGCTGGTTCCCTTCTATAAGGAAGAAGAACTGCTGAACAAACGGATCATCGTCGCCTATAACCTCAAGCCCGCAAAGCTGCGGGGCGTGGAAAGCCGGGGGATGCTTCTGGC
>BNVD01000126.1 GCA_025997835.1 Spirochaetia bacterium | reverse complement strand
GCTGCGGTAGTGGGATCACCGGAATCGTAACGCCGCCAGGTATCGTTGATCCCGATGAGGATGGAAACGAGATCGGGCTGCAACGCCTTAAAATCCGTTTCGTAACGGCTCAAAAGGTCTATAGCCCGGTTCCCGGAGATTCCCCGGTTGATAAACCGGAGCTTCTTTTCGGGGAAGCAGTTTTCCCAGATACCGGCGATTTTTGCGGGATACCCTGAACCAAGGTTGTCTTTATTTTGATAGTCCCTGCCGCAATCGGTGATTGAATCCCCCTGAAAGAGGACGGTGGTCACCTTGTTCAAAAGTGTTTTCATATCGTCATACTACTACCAAATTTTACCTGCCTTGTCCAGCGCCCACGACAAACGCATGAAAATCCACGGATTATTCTATCGGTATTCAGAAACAAGAACTGTGCACATACGATAACCGGTGTCGGTTGTATTGGCAAAGAGTCCGCCGTTGGCCTTACACCCTACAGGGTATCCGGTAAGTCCAGCAGCGCCGGGAGCCGCATGGTTGTTTCGAGATAACCCATGCGGCGTTTTTTTACATTGATGTCCATCAGGGCGTAGGAGTAGCCATCCTCCTCCTCCACCCGGAAACCGCGTATTGATATGGGGTCCTGTTCGGAAAGCCCCGCCTCGTCGGCAATGGAACCCCGGACCACCTTCTTAATTTGATAGGATGCCGCAACGGTATTACCCACCGTGGGGGTCAAAATCAGACCGTACAGGGGGGCGGCGAGCCGTTCCCGGCGGTCAATCTTTGCGGCGGCGGCCAGGGGAATGTCAGGCCGGGGGGCGGTCATGATGATATGCCGTGCCCCGTCGGAGGTTTCCAGTACCACCAGTTCACCGGGACGGTCGGAATACAGCACATCCTGAAGGGCGGGGATCAGCGCCCCCTGGGAGGCCTGGATTGCGTGACCGTTGATCGTTTTTATCAGGGTCCCTTCGGGGATCTGCTGTTCCGACGCGGGGGTAAAGGGGGCCACATAGATGATCTCCGCCCCTCCGGCAGTCTCGCTGATGGTAAGCCCCAGCCAGGGCCGCACCGCCTTCCCCCCGGCAATCATGGTGGGCAGGGCGGCGGCCAGCCGTTCCGCAGGGACCGCAAAGTTCAGTCCCGGATAGGACTCGATCCCCGCAAAGACGATACCCACGAGGCGGCCCTCCATATCTACTACCGGCCCCCCGGAATTACCGTGGTTTACCGAGGCGTCAATCTGTATCACATCCCCAATCTGGAGGAAACGCCGTCCCAGGGCGGACACAATCCCCTGGGTGACGGTCTTTTCGAGCCCGCCGGGAGAACCGATGGCTAACACCGCATCCCCCACCTGGGGATTGATCCGGTCCACCACGGAAAACACGTATTCGGGCCTGATTTCCGCCTTGATGAGGGCCAAGTCCATAGCCTTGTCCCACCCCACCACCTTGGCGGGGATGCGGGCGCTGGAAGAATCCCCCATGCGGATGGTCATTCTGGAATAGCCCTCGTAGGTGGGGTCCACTTCGCTGGCGATAACGTGATAGTTGGTGATTAAAAGCCCCGAGGCGTCCACAAAAAAGGCGGAGCCCAGCACTTTGTCGGAAAAACCCCTGCCCCGTTCAATCTTGATACCCCGGTCGATTAACACCGTGGCAACCCCCTTGATCATATCCGACTTTGAATCCTGCCCGGCGATAAATGTCCGGTATGACTGGGGAATGCCGCGCGAGGCACCGTTATGCCAGGTGTCGGCGGCGGTCAGAAAGAACGCCGCAGTCCGCCGCTGTTTCAGTTCCACCGCCCGGTCCAGAAACAACCGGGCGTCATCAAACTCCAGGGGCTTTAGGGCATGGGCCCGGACCGCTCCAAGAAAAGCCGCAAGGTCATTTCCCGCGGTCAACTGTTCCCTGGCCTGGGCGAGGATCAAACCGGGTTCGGCGCCGGTACTCTCCACGGCGATTCCCATTACCGCAAGAGAGCGGGACATGGAAGCCGCGTCCTCCCAGCGTTTTTCGGTGATTGCCAGCGACTGGGCGGCCTTGAGGTTTTCCACTGCCGTCCCTTCCAGCGCCGTCAATACGGCGGGCATATCAGACTCACTCAATTCGGGATGGGCGTTTTCCGTCCCGTAGATGGTCCGGTACATACCGATAAGGTGAATGGCCTTGACCGGCTCCTCCCGGGCATACCGTTCAATATCCTGCATCCTGAATTCACTGGTGGATCGTACCGGGGCAAGCCGTTTTTCCGCTGTAGCTGAACTTATACAGGAACTTGCAAGGCCGATGAACAGCAAAATCACAAACCATAGCGTCAGACCTATTGGTCTGCTCAGACCGGTAGGTCTGCTCAGACCAGTAGGTCTACGAGCGGCAGAACTGCGGAACTTTTTACTCATACCCATATCTACAGTATAACCTATTCCCCCGAATTTATGACAGTAAATTCTTTTATTCCGTCGTTGTTCATATCCCAGGACCGGGCAACGGTACGGTTGGGCAAATACTCCTCCCCGGTTTCGTACACCCCGTCCCCATCCCAATCGCTCTCGGAGGACTCCCAGACCGGGACGTACTCAAAGGGATACTCATCGCCTGAGGCAGGCGGTCCGTCCCGGCGGAAGCGGCGTACGGTTTCCATACGCCCGTCACGGTCAAGATCGATACGCTGGAGTACGGGCCTACCGGATTGGTATTCGGTAACCGATAAGGTCATCCAGGGCAAATACTCGGCGGCGCTCAGGGGGATGCCCCGGTTAAGCTCGATTTGCTCAATAGCGCCCTCGAATTCGGCGCTGGGCCGTTCGATCACTGCGGCAAAACTCATCAGGGTCCGCCTGGTAAGCCGTGGAAATCCCCTTGAATCACCTGCAGGGTACAGGAACGCCTCTGCCGTGCCGCCCTCCACCAATTCCGTGAACCGCAGGGGCGTAACGGAAAAATCCAGGGGCTTGAACCGGAAGTCAAGTCCATCAAAGGCGGCGTTCCCCACCCAGGGATAGCGCTCCCAGGTTATCTGCGCCACGGCCCGGTCCCCGTTATCCTGTTGCAGGGCGAAATATCCCTCCGCAGGCTCCCCGGCGATAAAACCGATCCGCCACTCCAAAAGGCCGCTCTGGTTCGGATCGTACCGGTACTCCCGGATTTGACCCGCCTCATAGCGCGTCCGGGATTCGGGATACCCGTCCTCGTCCCTATCCTCACTTATAACACCGGAAAAGCTCGAAAGGTTTCGCGTGAACCGTTCCCGGCCCGCATCGTGCCGGAGCAGCCGCCACACGGAAAGCATGAGGGCCTTATCCAATACCGGTGGCGCTGATGCAGATGTCCCGGTAACCGGAGCCGCAGATAACGGTGCAATCCCCGTTACCGGTAACACTGCCGCTCCCCGGAAAAGCTCCTCCACCGCCGCTTCCTCGTCGATAACCCCCAGGTTCAGCGCCGCCGGGATTGCCGCAGGCTCTGAACCGCCTGATGCCCGGTAGGTGGCAACAAGCCGGCGGGCTTCGGCGGTATCCCGAATGAAGGGGACTGCGAGCCATGCCAAATCAGGGTCGGTTTCCAACAGCAGGGGAAGCTGCCGTAACGCGGTATCGATCAGCTTCTGTTCATTCACTTCGGGGAGTTTTTTTGCGGCATAGATAAAGAGAATACGCACCGGACGCGGGTCACGAGGGTAACGGTCCAAGGTCTGGGTCATGGTAACGCGGAAAGCCGGTAAATCGGGAAGTGCCGGCAGAGCCTGAAGGCGCAGACAGGCAGCATCGGCAGAGGCGTTCGCCATCTTGTCGAGGCTTCGCAGAGCCTCCTTGTAGAGCCGGAGCTGGATAAGGATTTCCGTCTCAAGGAGCCGGGCGGCGTCGCCGTTGTACCGGACCCAGCGGTTGGCCGTTATAGCCCGTCTGGCGGCTTCCAGCACCGCACCCGGAGAGCGGTTTTCATGACGGCGGACCATTGCCAACAGATAGGACAGGTCCGATGAAACATCGGCAAAGTCCTGTGCCCGTTCCAGCGCGGCTTCCGCTTCCGCCCAGCGGCCCTTATCCACGGCCCGCTGTGCCCACGCCGCATACCGCTCCGCTATCGCCGCGTCCCCGGTAGGGGCATCGTCATACACGTCCTGGGCGGCAGCCGCAGCGAGCGATGCCGTACACAACAGGGAGAGCAAAACCCGGCGAAGCACCCTATCCTCTCGAATCGGGCGTATCGGTATTGACGGCGGCTTCACCCTCCGGTTCCCCGGACACGGCGGACGGCGAAACACCTCCCGCCCCGATAAGGCTTGCGGTGTTTTCCCTCGGCGGGAGTTCCAGAATTTTTCGTACTTCATCGTCGATCAGGGTTTCCCGCGACAACAGGGCGTCCGCCAGTTTTTCCAGGTTGGCCTTGTGTTCCGCCAAAATGGACTCGGCGGCAGTACGGCCCGTATCCAGAATCAGCTTGACCGCCTGGTCGATACGCTGGGCCGTATCCTCAGAATAATCCTTGTGCCGGGCGATTTCCTTGCCCAAAAATATGGGTTCCTCTTCCTGACCGTAGGTTACAGGCCCCAACTCCTCCGCCATACCCCATTCACAGACCATTTTTCGGGCCATTTCCGTGGCCTGTTCCAGATCCTGCTTGGTGCCGGTGGTGGTTTCGTCGTAGAAGAGCTTCTCCGCCACCCAGCCGCCGTAACAGATGACGATCCGGTCTTCGATCCAGCCGCGGGTCCGGCTGTAGCTGTCCTCCACCGGGAGGGACATGGCCATGCCCAGGGCGCGGCCGTGGGGAATAATGGTAACTTTATGGAGGGGATCGGCATTTTTCAGGTAATAATGAAGCAGCGCGTGACCCGCTTCGTGGATGGCGGTCATCCGCCGCTCCTTGTCGGACACCACCAGGGTCTTTCGGGCCACCCCCATGAGTATCTTGTCACGGGCTTCCTCAAAGTCGGGCATCTCCACGGTGGGCTTGTCCTTCCGGGCGGCAAACAGGGCCGCTTCGTTCACCAGATTGGCAATCTCCGCGCCGCTCATCCCCGGCGTGGCCCGTGCAATACGGTCCAGTTCAATGTCCTGCGCCAGGGGAATCTTGGCGGCGTGAATCTTGAGAATCGCCTCCCGCTCCTTAATGTCGGGCATGGCCACCATCACTTGCCGGTCGAAACGGCCGGGCCGCAGCAGCGCCGGGTCCAGCACATCGGGCCGGTTCGTAGCCGCCAGCATGATCACCCCATCCTTGGAGTCAAAGCCGTCCATCTCAACAAGAAGCTGGTTCAGGGTCTGCTCCCGCTCGTCGTGGCCCCCGCCGTACCCGGCGCCACGGGTGCGGCCCACGGCATCCAATTCATCAATAAAAATGATACAGGGGGCGCTTTTCCGGCCCTGCTCAAAGAGGTCCCGGACCCTGCTGGCCCCGACCCCCACAAACATCTCCACAAAATCCGAACCGGACATATGGAAGTAGGCCACCTCGGCCTCCCCCGCCACCGCCTTGGCCATGAGGGTCTTACCGGTACCGGGCATACCCACCAGCAGCACACCCTTGGGGATTTTCGCCCCCATCTTGGTAAACTTCTGGGGGTTCTTGAGAAAAGACACCACCTCCTGTAACTCGTACTTGGCATCTTCCTGCCCCGCTACATCGGCAAAGGTGATTTTTTTGGAGTCATCCTGATAGCGCTTGGCCCGGCTCTTCCCGAACTGGAACGCCTTGTTCCCCGCCCCCTGCATATTCCGCATCATAAACCAGATAAAGGCAAAGCCGATAATCCAGGGAAGAAAGCTCATGATGATACGCCAGGGGCTGATGGCGGAAATTCCCCCGGAAACGTTGATCCCCTTCTCCCGAAGCGAGGGGAGCAGCGCCGGGTCCTGATAGGGGATTAGGGTCCAAAACCGCACAAGGTCCCCGGACATCCCCTTAAGGGTCCCGTCGATCCGGTTGCCGTCGAGGATTTTGACCGCCGTAACCTCGTTCCGGTCAAGATAATTGGTAAACGACGAGTAGGGAATCTCCTGCACCGTGGGTGCCCCCTCGTTCCGAAAGAAAAAGGCGATAAAAAGCGCCATCATAATGAGGAAAACCACCAGCGCCGCCCGGTTCGAGCCGCCCTGGGGCAGCGACGGGCGCTGCATTTTATTATTCTGATCGCTCGGCATCATATCCCTTCTCTTGTGCGGCGGAATCGCCGCACGATTCAATCGAAGCGCAACAAGGTTGCGCATAACCCCTCTCTTGTGCCACGGAAATGATTACAAAAAATCGCGTACGTCCGGCATCACCGGTTTCTTCCCGCCGGGCCAAAACCATCCCCCGGTCCAGGCTGATAAAGGCCGCCGCCCCGGAGGCATCCTCCGCCGTAACAACACCGGTGTGCGCAGAAAACCGGCGCCGTGTAAGGGGTCCGCTCCCGATACGATCATCCCGGTATGACGGACGAAAAACCAGGGGCAGTTCCGCGAAAAACCCCGCTTCAGCGCCGGTTTCGCCGCCGCTTTCCCGTATTTCCACCGTCATTCCGTCAAGTTTATATACTCCCGGCTCTTTAATCAACCGCGCAAACCCCCGTTCTCCCCCCGG
>BNVD01000125.1 GCA_025997835.1 Spirochaetia bacterium | reverse complement strand
GGAAGATGAAAAACACCGGCGTGAGATATGAAAAACTCATGTTCTACGGATTCTAATACATTCAAAAAATAAGGCAAGAGCAAAAAATGAGAAAAGTGAAAAAAAGCGGTGCCAGGCACCATAGGCGTTAACCTATAAAAGAAAGTGGTTTAGAGGTAATGCTCTCGTCTCCCCTCAAGGTGATGACATACGCACCGCTATCTACCGCGCTGGTGGCAACCCATGTTAAAGAATCGGCAAGCGATAGAGTGTCCGGCGCCGGAATAGCTACCCACTGCGCGTATAAGGCGTTATACGCCATTTGTCCTAAAATTGGTTTGAAATTATGTTAAGCATCTATGGCACCAATTTGTATAAAAAATCATACAAATAAGGGCTTGACACACTGAGAAATATATTATACGCTGAATAAAACCATTGATGGAGGCAGAAAATTGGCAAAAAGTGAGTCAAAACAGTATATTTATATTGTTCAATCGTCAAAAGAAACTACCAAATGCAAAATCGGCAAAACCAATGATTTGGAACGGAGGTTAAAAGAATATAACAATATGACAGGTAAATCAAAAGAAACTATTTACCAGTATTTATTCACCTGCGAAGTGAAGGATATGGCAAAGGTAGAAAACGATCTGAAGGAAAAATACAGTGCTCTTAGGGAAGAAAAAAGCAAGGAAATATATTTTTACAATTCCGTTCTGTTTAAGCATTATGTAACATTTATACAAACCCATACCCTATTTGTCAAAGAAATATTTATTAAAACCGTTGAAAAAAAAGAAATAGTAAAAATCGTAAAAAAAACAACGCCGTCCCTTCTGGAAAGAGGCCTTACCCCAAAAGATGTATTGCAAAAGGCACAAAAAGTAGATAATGACGAATTTTATACCAGATATGAGGACGTTGAAAAAGAATTATCAATGTATGATAAAAGCATTTGGGAAAATAAAGTCGTCTTTTGCAATTGTGATGACGCAGTTGATGACGAGGAAAAAGACACATCTGCCTTCGCATTATATTTTTTACAGAATTTCAAAGAACTTGCATTGAAAATGCTGATATGTACCCATTATAGTGGCCCGGTTGATTTATTTAATCAAGGAGCGAAAGGGTATATATTTACTAAAGATGGTTTTCACGAAATAGGGAAAAAAGAATATCCAAAAAACTATACGGGTAGTTTTGACGACCCTTTGTCATTAAAAATACTTAAAGAAGAAACGGATATAGTATGCACCAATCCGCCATTTTCAAGGGCTATAGATTATTGGGAAACTATTATTGACAGCGGCAAGCAGTTTTTAATTATATCTAATATAACAAATGTTATCACAAAAGCATACATCCCCTATTTTAAAAATAATAAAGTATGGGCCGGATATAACAGGATTGATTATTTTCTTAACCCTAAAAGACAACTTGTAGACGCATCAGGGCATTGGTATACAAATATTCCAATAAAAAATAGGCCAAAATACAAGCACTTAAAAATTGTGCCATTAAAGGAAATACCCGAAAAGCATAAAAAATATGACGATTTTAAAATATTACTTGTCGATAATGATTATATTCCAAACGATTATAAGAAACCTTTTGCCGTTTCTGCCCGCCCACTATTAAATGGCTTATTGGAAAAGGGGTATAAAATTATAGCAAAAAATGAATCTTACATAGCGGTCGTAAATGGTAAAGAAAAGTTTAGAAGAGTATTGGTGCAGAAAATATAATAAATAATAATGGTATAAAAATAATGGGGTACGGACAAACGGCGTATAACATACGCTATACGCGCAGACCAAAGGTCTGACGCCGCAGTAGCGGCTTGGCCTGCGAAAAAACGCAGTCGGCCTTTGGCCTTTGTGCGTTTTTTCTCCGGCACATTTTTGCGGTTGCTGGAAACCTACGGTTTCCTTTATCGCAACTGCAAAAATGTCGTATAGCTTTCACGTTAAACGAAATACCCGAACGAATTTATGGAATGCACCGCATCCATGCGGCGCAAATAGAATAATAACAAATTAGGTTTATTCGTAATGTGTCCACATTCTGATAATTTTTACAATTTTTTCATCTTCCTGCTCAATCGCCGTTATGGCGGCCTCACTGAAAAAACCGGCGTCCGCGATTACGGTTTCCACTTCATATACGCTCTGGTCAACACGGTCCACTACCGTGGGTAATTCCTTCGCGTCATTCACATGATTGGTTACATAGTTCCCCAACACCAGCATGCTCGAAATATCTACCGCCGTCCCGGTGGTGTCCGCTTTGCAAAAACTTGCCGCCGACATTGACAAGGGCGTTCTGGTTACGATTGACCCACGCAAGACCCGTGTGAACCTGCTACCCTTGTGAAGATAAAAGGACCTCAAAACGTCTTCTCGGTAAATTGCCGCGAAAGTTCTGTAAATTGTCTGCCCAAGCAAGCAGCCGTTCCTCTCGCTTTCGCGGTTAAATGCATATTCCGGTATTCGCGAAAAAGTGCCGGGCACAACTGCGTGGCCCAAAATGCGAAAAGTGAAAAAAAAGGCGGTGCCAGGCACCATAGGCGTTAACCAAGCTCCTCTGCGGTCTTTCCCTGTGTCAAAATCGATGACTGATACCCGTATGCTTACCAAGCGCCTTAAGACTGTCCCGCTCATTCTTCTTGATGCTTTTTGCCGCATTCCGCAATCTATTTATTGAAGAGGAATTCATATTAAAAAAGGCATTAATCGGATCATCGCATTTTTTGTATTTAAATCCACAATGAATAGCTCCAGCAATGAATATACCGTTTGACATATAAGGTACCGATGCATCAGGCAATTTCACAATTAAATGTTTCAGTCCATAACTTGATGGGATATTTTTATTTATAGATCTAATTTTATTAATTCTTGAAAGCGTTTCAACCACGAAAATAAACGCATCCGTATTTTCATAAAGATATTGTTGATCTTCTTCAAATTCTTTTAAAATGCTTTCAACCGTTCCTCCATGATTTGAATTACAAAATGTATTGTCTGGCCAGAATCCTCTGCCACCTAATAAAGGCTCTTTCTTGAGTACATTTTTTATTGCCAGTTTTGCTTCTTCTGTTGTCATCCTCTACTCCCACCCCCTCGCCGTTTCCTACGACAAAGGGTTGTTAAAACTTTTATCCCCAACTGGAGACCTTTCTGTACGTGCACCCGAACCGCGTACCACTCCCGCTCTCTGCCTTACCTACTCCCATCCTCCCCGCCGCTCCGTCAAGCGAACTACCCAGAGGTATAGTTACCCCAATGGCACTATGTCTTTACCCAGGCAATAAGAAAAAACTGGAATTTTGCTTTCCTGTAGAGTTACCACGGCATCAACATAATCTTTTTGACATAAGTCATGTTCCCATTTACATTCATCTTTGTGTGTGCAGTCGGATTTCCAGTTAATTTCACATTTCTTGAAATTTTGGGGAACCCATATCACGGCATATTTAATTGCTGGAAGTGCAAAGGTGCCAGGCACCATAGCCATTTTCTGCTCCTCTGCGGTCTTTCCCGCTATTAAAAAATACTTGCCACCATACGGAAGCGGTCTATCCCTCCCTTCACTTATACTTCTCAAGCATTTCCCGTGATTCCTGATTATCCGGGTCAAGCTGTAATGCCTTTGTCCAGTCCGCGCGTGCTTGGGCACGATTTCCTTTACTGTTATGCGCAGCCCCACGATTGCTGTACGCAGCCGCAAAATTCGGGTCCAGCCGTATGACACGGGTGTAGTCCACTATGGCCCGGTCATAGTCGCCTTTTTGTTTATACGCAAGCCCGCGATTGTAGAACGCCTTCGCACCATTCGGGTCCAGCCGTATGGCCTGGGTGCAGTCCTCTATGGCACGGTCATAGTCCTTTTTTTCGGAATACGCACACCCGCGGCCGCTGTACGCATCCACATCATTTGGGTTCAGTTGCACGGTCTGGGTGAAGTCCTCTATGGCACACGGTCATAGTCGCCTTTTTGTTTATACGCAAGCCCGCGCCCATAGTACGCATCCGCATAATTCGGGTTCAGTCGCACGGCCTGGGTGAAGCACTCTATGGCCTGGTCATAGTCGCCTTTATTGGAATACGCAATCCCGCAATTGCTGTACGCAAGCGCATTATTCCGGTCCAGCCGTATGACTTTGTTGTAGTCCGCTATAGCACGGTCATAGTCGCCTTTATCACCATACGCAAGCCCGCGATTGGAGTACGCAACCACATTTTTCCGATTCAACTGTATGGCCTGGCTGTAGTCCGCTATGGCCCAGTCATAATCCCCTTTGTAATAATACGCAAGCCCACGATTGTTATATCCGTCCGCATCACCCGGGTTCAGCTGTATGTATTGGTTAAAGCTAACTATGGCTTGGTCATAGTCGCCATTGTTCACATGCGCCACCCCACGATTGCTGTACTCAAGTATTTGGTTATTCGCAAGCCTTTGAATACTATTAGCTGCTCTTCCAAGATTCCAGGCGCCCATCATCTGCATCGTATCCAACATCGTTCTCATGTAATCATTCATATCATTTGTCTCCTTTGCGGTCTTTCCGCTGTTAAAATTTGGTGCCTAGCACCTTTTTCTTGTCCCTCATCGAACGACCTACAAAATTTCTAACCTCTCAACAATGAAACCGGCAATTTTTTCTGGGGTATACTCCGAAACTTGAATATATCCATCATTTGCAGATACTCCAGAGATTTTTGTATCATCAAATCGAAAATACATAATACGATCTGTTTGTGCTTGTTTTTCCGTTACGATTTCTCGAATTTCATGCCATTCCAGTTGACACCATTTTTTACTTTCATATTCAGCACAAAGAAATATACATATTAGTTTTGATCGATCTGAATACACTTTCCTTAAAACCAAATCCATATTTGGCTTTGCAAGTTGTGCGGTAAAATCGGCATCATAAAATATCGAATATTCAGTGTTTTGTTTTAGGCATTCAACGATGGCAGAAACTTCTTTCCTTTTTTCTCCGGGAAAAGAGAAAGCAACATCAAATTGCATTATTGCAAGATTTTTTGGTTTATCAAAATACCTTGCTTGCTCTGCTGTGATGATTTTGTTTTTTATGAATAATTCTATTAAATCAGCATCTTTTATAGCCCAATGCGTCCTATTTTCTTCCCAATCGCCAATCATTAAACTATTATGGAGCATCTTCACTTTTGCCGTATCAACATCGAATACATACTCTAATTTTAGAGTATAATTTGCATAGTTTTGTAAAATACTGGTAATACGGCCAACTTTTGCTTTACCGCTATATCCTTCATAAAGAAACAGCGTAGGCAATGTTTTCAGAGTAGCTATTTCATTTTCGCCGAAGCTTTCAAACTTCTTCCTTATGTACTCTGGCGTATATTCAAAACAACGAGACGAATCATATTCATATGTTGTCTGCTCCCATGCTCCATCTCTGGCGGTTATCAGTAAGTTATACATCTTGTCTCCTTCTACTCCGCCCCTGCTACATTTCGCCCCAGCATTCCTGCACTTACCCAAGGGGATCTAGTGGCTCACGTTTCTTCCAAAATTCACACGAATAGGAATTTATCGGGCCAACTAATTGCATTTTCTTTTGGCAGGGATTAGTATCATTCGGACTCCTGCTAAAAGGCGGTTGCATATAATGACAATTCTTACAAACTTTTTCTTCTGTCTTTGTCATCTTTGTTCTTCCTTCGCGGGCCATTCCTCGCAACTAAAACTTTCGCCCCCACACAGAAACCTTTCTTTGCGCGCACTCTGAGCCGCGCATCGCTCCTGTCAAAAATCATTGCTCGCTATGTACCGTCAACCCATATCAGTATATTGATATTCTGGCGAGGCGGCATTGTCTCAAACTCATCCACATTTCCAAACACACCAAATGGTTTTTTAACCTTACCTATCGCATCAGTAAAAAAAGTCTTAAATCTCTGGTCGTTTAGATTAATCTCAAGCGAATGGCGTATCCTATCAACAAGACCACCATCACAAGAAATGATTTCAAATGAATAGCCGCCTGACTGATTTTTATAAAATGGAACTATCGCCGTAGTAGGATCATTCCCCTTTTCATAAACAATTTTCATAAAGACTCCTTTTTCGGCTCAAAATTGAGTGTCCCGACAGCCATCCTTTTCTCCTTGAATTGCAATTTAGTTGTGGGAATTGCTAAATTTATTATTTTCAACTCCCACAACATCCTCCTACTCCCAGCCGCCATTCACACCCCCTACCCCGCTGTCCAAATTGACAATATCAACCGCAGTGGTGTTGCGTTTTTGAGTATCGCTAACATAAACAGTATGGCCGTAATTAGCACCTTTAGAAGCGGTATTTTTTAACGTAGCAGGAGAGGCATTTGACCCGTAAATGATACCGCCTGTTTTGGTGAATGTAGCGGAAGTAACACACACCCCGCCACCGTAAGTGGCGTAACTGGAAGAAGCGGTATTCCCCGATATTTCGCCCCCTGTCATCATGAACGTACTACCGGAGATACTCACCCCGCCGCCATTGGCGCTAGAATTGGATCCAGAAGTGGAAGATGTATTGCCGGAAATTTTCGTTCCTGCTTGCATAGTGAATGTCGCATTATTGACGACACTCACCCCGCCACCGTAGGAGTAGGAGTAGGATGATGATGATGAGGAGGAG
>BNVD01000124.1 GCA_025997835.1 Spirochaetia bacterium | reverse complement strand
CCGGTGCCGCTAAAGTAGTAGATTTTTGTCATTTTTTCTGCTTTTGTGTTGGAAAGTTTTTCTTATATACCTGAAGATAAAATTCTACCTGATCCTTAAGCGCTTCTTCAAGTGGGCGGGGTGCATAGCCGGTAAGGGCGGTAATTTTTTCGTGGGAGAAATTGCAGTTATCCCCCAGCACTTTTAACGCATACGGGGTGAACATCAGGGTTTGCCCTTTGCGAAGGGCAGTACGTTCGGCGATCCCGGCGAACAGTTTTACAAAGGCCAAGGGAAGACATATCTTGGGCGGCTTGACCCCGGCGGCACGGGCGGAAGTTTGCACCAGTTCCTTTACCGGCAGGATGTGCCCGGAGAGGATATAGCTTTCACCGCACACACCGAGCGTCGCAAGGTCCGCCAGGGCCTTCGCCACATCCTTGACATCCACAAAATCGTAGCGGCCGGTGATATAGACCGGCAGACGGCGTTCGGCAACATCAACCACCATCTGACCAAAGTTCGAACGCTTTAGTTCAAAGCCCCCCACTATTCCCGATGGCATACCGATTACCGCATCCAGCCCCCGGTCCTTTACCGCGTCCAGAACCATGTTGGAACCAATCGCCTTGCTTACCGCATAGGCGCCTGAAACCGCGTCCGGGTCAAACCGGGGGATTTCCCGCAGTACCGTTGCGTTATCGGAAAAGGGCAGGGTGTGGACCGTGCCGGTATACACCAGCCGTTTTACCCCCAGCGACAGACAGGCGTCGATGACGTACTGGACACCGGTGATATTGACCGCCTCAAGCACCGGGTCCATCTTGCTGGCGATGGAAACGATCCCCGCCAAATGGTAGACGTAGGCCGCCCCCTCCAGTGCGGCGCTCACCGATTCCGGCGACGTGATATCGACATAGCGTACCTCATCGGCGTATTGCTTGAGGAAGGGGACGAACTGCTCGTCCCGGTAATAGAGCGCACGAACGGAGAGGCCCTGGCTATGGAGTTCTGAGCAGAGGGCAAGGCCGGTACGGCCGCTCGCCCCGGTTACTACGTGAATTTCCTGTTTCATGAGGGAGAGGGTAGCATGGGGCGGCGGAACTATCAAGGCGGAGGGCATACGGAAGCCAAGGCAAAGTTCGGGTAATGGAAAACTCTAATGTCATATCCTGTCCGCAAGGAATCCCGGCAGAAATTTGGCGTCCCGGTAAACGGTGTTGAGGGTACGGTTCAGGATAAAGCGGTTCGCAATGGCTTCATCATCGCAAAAATGGTTAAAGGCGGCTAAACTTACCGGCTTGGCAAAAGCGCTGAACTTACATTCCACCGCCGTCTTGTTTGAAAGCCGGTTCAGGACAAAGTCCACCTCCGCGCCGTCGGAGGTGCGATAGAATTGCAGTTCCCCGGCGGGTCCCCGGTTCCGCCAGAGTTCCAGCATCACATAGTTTTCAAAAAGAGCGCCCCGGTCGGGACGGTATTCGATGTCGTTAAAATTTTTTTCAAGCATGTTTCGCAGTCCCAGATCGCAGAAATAGATCTTCTTCATCTTGCCTATGGCCTTGCGCTTGTTGACAAAATAGGGTTCCAGCAGTTTGATAATCCCCATTTGCTCAAGAATGTAGAGATACTCCTCGCACGTCTTGCGGGGCAGGCCGGAGGCAAGGCTTACTTCATTTACATTGAGCAGATTCCCTATCTGCGCAGAGATAAGCCGCAGCATCTTGTTGAAGCCCACAATATCACCCTGAGAAATATAATTCCGTATATCTTTTAACAGATAGGTTTGATAAATATCATCCAGTATCTGTACCTTTTCTTCCCGGTTCATAGTCAACGCCGCACGGGGCAGGCCGCCGTAAACCAGGTATTCCGAAAACAGGGCTTCGATGGGAGCGGTAAGGGGGGAACTGCCCGTATCCATATCAAGCGTTTCGTACAATGCGGCAAGTTTGGGGTCGTTGAAAAAAAGGTATTCGGAGAAAGAGAGGGACAGCACCTCCAGGGTCCGCACCCTGCCTGCCAGAGATTCCTCCACCTGTTGCAGTATGTCCAGAGCGGAACTCCCCGAGCAGAGGATTTTCAGGTCCCGGTGTTTGTCCGTGAGGAGTTTCATCATGGTGGATACACCGGGGATGTACTGGAATTCGTCTACCAGAAGGTATCCCTTTAGCTGAGGGTCAAGGTATACTTGGAGGTATTTTTCCAGTTGAGACAATTTCTCGAAGAGCTGGGCGGTTTCCGGGTCCTGGCCGTAAAGGGTCAGGACCGGTTTGTCCTGGCTAAAACCTTCCATAATGGAGATCTTGCCCACCTGCCGTGCCCCCAAAAGCACCACAACGGACACCTGCTTAAAGGCATTGCGGTTCGTTTAAGCTTCATATAGCCAGTATATTATGGAACGATGAAAAAGGGAAGTCTAAAACCGATATTTTTGTCAAATTTGATAAAAATATCGCGAAAATTTTGCAAATTTTGATGAAAATATCGGATTTAACAGCTTTCCAGTCTTCATCAGCGCCACTGCCCTCCTGAAAACTTGTTAAAAACCAAAATTTTTCGCAAAAAAAAGCCCTGTTTCCGAGGGGGAAACAGGGCTTTACACGATTTTTCAGCCGGATGCAGCGAAAAAAGTTTGGGGATTATCTTCCAGTTCGCAGGAATACCGTTAAAATCGTCTTGAAAAAGATGGAAATATCCAAAAAGAGGGACATATTTTTTATGTAATACAAATCATATTGCAGTTTTTTGTAGGTGTCTTCTTTGGATGGGGAATGATATTCACCGGAAACCTGATCCCAGCCGGAAATTCCGGGCTTTACCAGCAGCCGCTGCCCCTAATCAGCAGCATAATAAGCGGCCAAAAAGGCAGGGTTATACAGAGCAATATCAGCGCAAGCACAAGATCCCCAAACCGCTTGACAATTTGATGGATCTTTTTGGTTTTGATATCGATATTTCGCAAAAACCACGATTCGGTAACCGAGTTAAGCGGAATCCGCCGCAAATATGTTTCAGCTGCAGATACAGTCTGATTGAGCAAACTTTCCAGATATTGATTAAGACTGCTTGAAATTTCTTTCATGGTAAACAGACATTAATACTGAAAAACATATCATTACAAGTTCTCATACAGATATAAATGAGCAAGATTCATAAAATGCAACAAATGCCGCAATTTAGTTTGATTGGAATTTCGAATAATAGTAATAAATTGTTTGTTGTATTTCAGAGACAACAGGGTACCATGAAATGTATCTGTGATAATATAATCTGCACTAATAAAATATGATAACACCTCAAATGGATGTGGGCTCACCATATCATCGCACCAATCATAGAAGGACCCTATGGAAATTAGTTTTTTATTAGACCTTTTTGAAAACTCTTTGATATTATTTATTTCATCTTTATCCCTTATTCTTAAAGGATACGAATACACAAGAATAAAGTCTTTATCATCTAGTGATTTGATATATTTACTAAAATCAAAAAACAACATCGGGTCGATATTTAATACTGGAGTAATATGTAAATTCTATCGTTTTTTTAATGCAAACGCCTGAAGAAATGACCCATAATTCTTAATTTTCTGCATAGAAAGAATGCCTACATTCATCAGATATACCTGCTATTTGTGTCTTAAAAATATTTCCGTATTATTTTTTTTATGCCTATCGGGATGCTGTTTTTCAGCCATCTTTTATAAGCAAAAATAAAGTAGAGCAAGGGTAAGAACATATTTGTTTTTAATTTTTCCAATATAAATCTGCGATTTTTGGGGGGCTTGATTTCATTTACTATTTGCCCTTCAAGAAGTGTATTTATGTCTTCTTCATGAATAATACATGATTGATATAATTTCTTTATTGTATCACATCCCGCTTGTGTCAAAACAATTGCTCCAGACACACCTGTTTTATTATTTTTATATTTTCTTCCCCAAAAATCACCTATACGGATATCGGCGGCACTATTAAGTCCATGAAATTTACAGTTATAACAGGATTCATTTAATACATAATTACCAAAGAACATATTCAGAAAATAATCATTCTTGCGTAATGTCCTTGAATATATTATACTATTGGTCATGGTCATGGTCATGGTCATGGATTTATGCCATCCATTGCATTTATCTCTAAACTTTACACCCATGATACGGGTATTTTTTTTAACATAATGCCTGGAATACTTTTCCCATAAGTGGTATGACGGAACCCCGTGACAGAAAAAATCGACAAAAAACCAATTCCGTTCTATATTTTTATTTCTGGTAAATCTCCTTAAAGAGTCGATCTGACAAGGACAACCAAAAAATATATATTTCTCTTTTATATCTACTTGCTTAAATGCATCAACAGTATAACTTTGAAGATATTTTGATCCTATTATCTTTTTTAATTCATTTTCAGATTTGATAACTATATGTGAGGCAATATTTTTATTATTATCATATTCAACACCAAAAACTTTATAGTTATTTTTTAAAAATAATTTTCCTAATTCATATCCAGCACCACCGGATGAGACTTCAGATAGTAATTTTCTATCTTTTGTGACAATACTATACGCCTGCGATTCTATTTTATCTTTGGGCTGAATAATGTCAGGATGCGTATATGAACATACGTTTTCGCATTGACCGCAGTTAGTACATCGGGTCAAATCAATTTTTGGCTGCCAAAAGCCGTCTCCTGACATTTGAATAGTTATCGCAAAAGATTTACACACAAGAGAACAAACGCCGCAGCCATAACAGGATATATTTGTATTAATCATTTTTGATTTTATTAAATACCTTCAATAAAAAGGAAGCTGGAATAATTCTTAATATCATAATACATAAATAATAGCGTATAGTACCGGTCATTTTTTGTTGAAGCAAGTATCGGTACTTTATCATATACTGATTAATATCCCTGTGTATGAAATTGAAACTTAAATATATTCGCAAATGTGCCATAATGATCTCACAATCGTTCAAATCCTGATAAAAAAGCATTGTAAGCGTATTTTCGATAAATCGTGCTGAATTATAGGCAGGAATGATAATTGAAGTTATGGGCATTAAATCACCTCTTAAGAATATTTAATAATTTACAAGAATTTCTCATTTCAGCAAATGAATTTTGCACTAAATCCTGGTGATTTTTTTCTAAAACATTAAAATCATTGTCTATGAAGCGTTCTTCAATTTCAAACATTTCAAAGAGACTGATAAATCTATCATTCATCCCCCGAAGTTCTCCTTTCGAAGGAATCACTCCAAATCGTTTTTTGAACAATAAGGAAAATACTGAACAATGAAATGAATTCGTAATAACATAATCCGCGTTATCAATCAAATATACCCATTCGGGAATCGTTGTATACACCTTTTCATAGCTATCATATTTTGCATTCCCGGTAACATATACCACATCTATATTTTTCTCGTTTGCCCAATCGTATACCATTTGAATTGAAAAATCATGTCTGTTTCCCAGCATATACAAAAAGCAGTATGGTTTTTTAGGTCTTTTTACCGGTTCATTTTGATATAGACTGCGGTATGTATTACCATCGAACAGCATAGTCGGATCAGGAACCCATTCAGCATTATTAATACCGCATTGCCTGCAAATAGCCAGTCCTGATTTTTCGCGGACGGAAACATAAAGAAATTTATTTAACAACGGAACAATTTCTGTTATAAAACCATCTTTCAATTTGTCCTTACCAAAACTTGCAGCATAGGATATTCGTTTTACAGATGTTTTTCCAAAACCAAGAAAATACGCTCTTGTTCGTGCCTTATTCAAAAAGGCAGGATTCCACACTTGATCGCTGCCAACGATATAGACATCCGCATCAGGTGGATTTTCATTTAATTCATTATAGGAATAATATATTTTTTCAGACTGTTTTATGTATTTATTCCTAAACTCAGCAAACTGCCGGTCTTTATTTAACTCCTTGAGTTTATTATGTATTCGTTTTTTCAATTTATGCTGTATAAAACGAAAAAGCTTAACTGGATTACACGCTTTCAGCAGCTTCATCCGCAGCGGCGTTTTTTCAGAAGCATACCGTATCAGATACGCGTCATGTCCCGCATCCCGCAAATATTTTTGCAAGGCGTAGCACTGCAGTATCTGCCCGTAATTATCTTCCGACCACCAGAAGGTCATTATACCGATTTTCATTTATTTACCGTATGTTAAATGACGTTTTTTCTGCGACATATAATGTTATATATTTTTTCTTCTAAGTAAAGAATTTGGATTCTTCATCATTACTTCATAAATTCCATTATTTAGGATTTCCATCTATAATATGCGAAACTTATTGTTCCGCCCAATTTTATTACGTCCATTCACATATATCTTTTTTTGAAATTTCCCAATATGTATACCGCCAATTCTTAATATCACAATATCGACAAAAAGGCACCGGTTTGCATAGAAACTTGTATATCTCCTTTATGTTTTTTACGCTATAAATATCAATACAATCATCATTTGTAACCTTTAGATCTTTATGGAAATAATTATTAAAATATTTTATATAGGCTATCGTATGGCATGTATACATTTTTCCCACTGCTGTCCGGTTTAATCATAGTAACCCCTCCAAAAGAGGCTGAGAAGAGTATATTTCAGGCGGCGGTGCTGTATTGGTACATAGTCCCAGGATTGAGTTTTTTGACAGCAATGTTGTCTTAATC
>BNVD01000123.1 GCA_025997835.1 Spirochaetia bacterium | reverse complement strand
GTTGTTGTTCATCTGGCTCGGGCGGGGGCCGCCCGCTGCGCCGCCTGTATATGCCCACATATACTTGTCATCTTATACCATTACAAGCTACACTCCCCCCATGACCCGAACCATCATACCCTTCCTGGCCCTGTTACTTATCACATCCGTCCCCTCCTGCTCCAAAGACGAGGAACTCTCCCGCGAAGAACTTAACGCCCTTGGTTCCCAGGGGGTAACGGAACTGCTGGCGAAAACCGCGTCCCGGCCCTGGCGCGGGGAAGTCTTTGTCCCCGGCGTATTGGGCGGGACCTGGAACAGCGTGACCGATCAGGACCCCAAGAGTTTCAACCTCCTGGTTGCCGAACAGGATTCCGCAACCCAGGGTATACTGAACTATATGCTGGATTACCTTGTGGACTACGATCCCCGTACGCGGACCTGGATGCCCCACGCGGCGTCCTTTGAGGTAATTCCCTACGAAAAAGCGAACACGCTGGATGTGATCTATACCCTGCGGGACGATCTCTACTGGAGTTACTACAATTCCTCCGCCAAAACAAAAGTCACGAGTGATGATGTGATCTTTTGGTACAACGAGATTTATGGCCGTGAGGAGTTCCACAGTTCCAGTTACTATCAGCAGTTTTTACTGATGGACGACGGCAGCGAAGCGCATATCGATATTGAAAAGATTGATGACCGCCGGTTTGTGTTTCACTTTCCCCGGATTGTAGCGGAACCGCTGTTGGCCACCAACACGGCCATCAACCCCCGGCTCGATTACGAACCGGCCCTGCGGGAAAAGGGCGTTCAGGGGGTGCTGGATTTGTTCAGTGTGAACACGGACCCCAAAAAGATACCCTCTATGGGCAAGTGGTTTCTGACCGAATACACCGCAGGGCAGCGGCTGGTCTTCAAGCGGAACCCCGGCTATTGGGATAAGGACAGTAATGGTGTTTCCATCCCTTACTATACAGAAGAGATTGTGCGGATCATCCCCGAAGAAAACACCCGGTTCCTGCTGTTCAAACAGGGGCAGGCCGAAACGTACGGTTCCCGCCCGGAGGACCTTGATGAACTGGTGAACAATGCCAAAGACGATTATACGGTGTTCGGCAATGAAGGCGCCTTAAGCGCAAGTTTCTGGACCTTTAACCAGAACCCCAAAAACAGTGATACTCCCCAATACGAATGGTTTACCCAAAAAACATTCCGCCAGGCCATGAGCTGCCTTTTAAACCGGGACCGGATTATCTCCCAGGTATACCGTGGGCTTGCCAAACCAAAACTCACCTTTTTTCCCGAACCGAACCGCTACTTTGATGAATCGGTCACCCTCCAATACCTGTACAACCCCGAACGGGCGGTAGAATTACTGTCGTCCATTGGGATGAAGCAGGACCGTGCAGGGGTCATGCGGGACGCAAAAAACCGGGCGGTAGAATTCAACCTGACCATTGCCTCAGACCGGACGGTACAAAACGATACGGCCTCCATTATTTCCGACGAGCTTGGCAAGGTGGGAATCAAGGTGAATATACGGGTGCTGGATTTTCAGAAACAGGTAGAACAACTGTTCACCACCTACGATTGGGAATCGGTAATCATGGGGCTTTCGGGGTCCGACATTTTCCCCAGTCAGGGGAGCAATGTGTGGCCCTCCGATGGGAACCTTCACATGTGGTACCCCCAACAGCCAAGCCCCGCCACCGAATGGGAGGCCCGGATCGATTACCTCTACAACGAGGGGGCCTACACGGTAGACGAGCAAAAGGCCAAGGTGATTTGGGATGAGTACCAGCGCATCATTCTGGAACAGTGCCCCATTATATATTTGGTGCGCCCCCGTGGATTCACCGCCCTGCGGAACAGGTGGGATATGTCGAATGTCTACTATGACAATATGAACGGGTTTGAATTAACCCATGTATTCTTAAAACAATGAATATAAAGCTATTTGGGGCGGGGGTTGCCAAATGCGCGGCAGCATTGCTGCGCTCCTTCGCTGTCTTCAAGCGTAAAGCGCCGCTGATCTCCTATATCGTCAACCGGCTCGTAACTATGGCGGTGATGCTCTTTATTCTGGGCTTTGCCGTGTTCGGCCTTATGGAACTGGCCCCCGGCGACATTGTGGATCAGATCATGATGCAGCAGCTTTTCAGCGAGGGGGAAGAGGCCCGCGGCAGGGGCAATCAGCAGCAGACGGTGAACAACGAACAGCTTGATGCCCGGCGGGCGGCGTTGGGGCTGGATCAGCCCTTTTATATTCAGTACTTCCGCTGGCTTAAACAGGTGGTGGTCCACCACGACTTGGGGGTGAGCCTGATTTCCCGTACCCCCGTATCGTTTCTGCTCGCTTCCCGGATGGCCAACTCCCTTATATTAAACCTTATCTCTTTGGTGTTGATCACCTTTTTCTCTTTTCTGCTGGGGGTGTATTTTTCCACCAAGGCGGGAACCCGCACGGACCTGGCGGTAACGTTCTTCGCGCTGGTACTCCACGCCTTTCCGGGATTACTGCTCCTTATCCTGTTACAGCTTTTCGCTTCGGTCTCAGGCCTCTTTCCGGTAACCGCCTACCCGCCCTTTCCGTTTAGTCAGAACCCCGGCGGCTTCGTTTTTTCTTACGCCCATCATATATTCCTTCCCCTGCTGGCTTCGTTTTTGGGCGGCATAGGCGGAACCCTGCGGATGATCCGGGCGACCATGCTGGACCAGTTGGGGCAGCCCTACATTGTGAGCCTCCGTGCGCGGGGCATCGGGGAATGGCGGGTCTACTTCAACCATGCCTTCCGAAACACACTAAACCCCTACATCACCGGAAGCGCCAACCTCCTGGCAAGCCTTTTTTCAGGCTCCCTGATTCTGGAGATCATCTTCGCCTATCCCGGCGTGGGGCGCCTGATGTACGAGGCGGTCTTGCAGGAGGACATCAATTTAGTGCTGGCGAACCTGATGTTTATTTCGTTTTTAGTACTGGTAGGAATGGTGTTGGCGGATATACTGTTGGCGGTGGTTGATCCAAGGATACGGTATGGGAAGGAGTAGGCCATGAAACGTTTTTTCACCTACCTCAAGATGCGGCCTTTGGGTATGGTATCCCTCATCGCTTTACTGATCCTCTATCTTATGATGATCTTTGCCGAATTTATCGCCCCATACTCGCCTGCTACCTTCTTTGCAGACAAGACCTACCATCCGCCGAATATACGTTTCCACGATGGAAAGCTTCAAATACAGGAATCGCAGGTAGTAAATACGATCAGCTGGAAGTATATCCGGGTGAAGGGGCAGTACGGGAAAATCCAGCTTTTCGGGAAAGGGCAGCCCTATAGGTTGCTGGGCCTTATTCCCATGGAGCGCCACCTTTTTTCAGTACCGCAGAATTCCTACCCGGTCTTCCTCATGGGGGCGGATAACCTTGGGCGGGATTTATTTTCCCGGATCGTCTACGGCAGCAGAATATCACTGACCATCGGCTTTATCGTTACCGCCATTTCCATGGTGCTGGCTATCCTGTTCGGCGGCCTTTCGGGCTACCTGGGCGGCATGACCGATTGGGCCATCATGCGGGTTTCGGAATTTTTCATGCTCATACCGGGGCTCTACCTCATCCTGTTTCTCCGGTCCCTGCTGTCTTCCAGTATGGATTCCGGGCAGTCCTATATCATGATCACACTAATACTGTCGCTGGTGGGCTGGCCCGGTTCGGCCCGGACTATCCGGGGTATGGTCCATGCCGTGAAGCGGGAAGAATTTGTAATGAACGCCCAGCTTGAAATGATCCCTGCTCCGGTAATCATTACCCGGCACATCATCCCCCAGATTGCCAGCCTTCTGATTGTGAGTGTCGCCCTCAGTGTGCCGGGAGGCATCATTGCCGAGACCACCCTTTCCTTTTTAGGTCTTGGGATCGTGGACCCGGCGGTAAGCTGGGGCAGCCTGATCAACCGTAACATTTCCACGCTGAGTAATCTGCAAAACTACCCCTGGCTCCTCTCCCCGCTATGGTTCCTGTTGGGGGTGACGTTAGCCTTTAACTTTATCGGCGACGCCCTAAGGGATTTCTACGACCCGTATCACACGGTTTTTCCTCGATTCAGGCGGCGAAAGCAAAACACAGCAAAACTACCAGACAGTGATACTACTAAACCTTATGAAGCCGGAGCAAATCATGAATAAGATGCCGCTTCTTGCCGTAAAGGACCTCAAGGTCTCCTTTTCCGTACTCCGGGGACTGGAACAGGCGTATGTGCAGGCGGTACGGGGGGTTTCTTTCGAGTTGGAGCGGGGCGGCATTTTGGGGATAGTCGGGGAGAGCGGGTCCGGAAAGAGCGTTACGACCCAGGCGATACCGGCGCTGCTGCCGAAAAGCGCAAAGGTGTCAGGCTCGGTGCGTTACGAAGGAAAAGAACTTACCGGTCTTGACACAGAATCGCTGCGCGGCTACCGGGGAAAGAAAATCGGTATGATCTATCAGGAACCGGGGCGGTCCTACGATCCATTACAAAACATGGAGAGCGTGTTTCTGGAAACCCTGCGTAACAGTGATCCTGCGATTAGCCGGGAAGCGTCGGCGGCAAAGGCGGCGGCCCTTCTCAAAGAGGTAGGGCTTGATAACGGCCGGGAACGGCTTTCCAATTTTCCCCACCAGTTTTCAGGCGGCCAGCTTCAACGTATCGGCATCGCCCTGGCGCTTGCCCAATCCTGCGAACTCCTCATCGCCGATGAGCCGACCACGGCGCTGGACGTGACCATACAGAAACAGATCGTTGACCTGCTTAAAAGCCTGCGGAAAACCCGGCAAATATCCATCATCTTTATCAGCCACGATATTGATTTGGTAGCGGACATATCCGACCGGATCATGGTGATGTACGGCGGCCTCGTAATGGAGGCGGCGAATTCTCCTGTTATCGCCGCCGAAGCGCAGCATCCCTACACCCGCGCCCTCCTTCAAGCCTCCCCCCGGTTCGGGAGCCACTACTCCAGAGAACGGCTCATCCCCATTCCCGGCAAAGTTACCGATCCCGCCGGTCCCGAACCGGGCTGCCCCTTCGCCCCGCGCTGCGCCCGCTCACAGGCCGAATGTGCGCAGGAGGTACCGGAACTGCGGATAATTGAAGGTAACGCCGGGCATGGCTTTACGGACAGCAAAGGTATTGACAGTGATACTATTGAAACAGGCCGTCCGGACAATCAGGAAACTCCCCATGAGATTCGCTGCGTTTTGTTTAAACAGGCAGGGTTAAAAACATGAGAACACCGATTGATTACCGGGGGCCGCAAAAAAACCAAAACCCCTACAGAGGATTTGACTTCAAGAAAATCCGTATTGGTGCGTTTGTTATTTGGATACTTATGGTGGTATTTTTATTTATCCTATGGGCAGGCTTAAAATGGCGGTAATCACCGTAGAAAACCTCAAGAAACGGTTCAATCTGGAGGCGGGGTTCTTTGCCCGGTTCGGGCGTTTTGTGTACGCCGTCAACGGTGTGTCTTTTTCCATCGGGGAGAATGAAACCTACGGGCTCGTGGGTGAATCGGGGTGCGGCAAAACCACCACCGCCCGGCTTTTGGTGCGGATGTACGAAAGCGACGCGGGGAGCATTACCTTTCAGGACAAGACCGATGTGCGCGGCCTGAAACGGGGCGACCTTAAAAAATACCGGGAGAAGGTCAAGTACGTGTTCCAGGACCCCGCCCGCTCCCTCAACCCCAGGATGACTATCTACGATGTGCTGGTTTCGGGGTACCGCTGGTCCTCCGTGTGGCCGGGGGAGAAACAGGCACGATTGGAAGCGGCGGCGATTCTCGAAGAAGTTGGTCTGGGAAGCGCGGACCTGGAACGGCGGCCCACGGAATTTTCCGGGGGACAGCGGCAGCGTATATCGATAGCACGGGGCCTTTTAATGCGCCCGGAACTCCTCATCTGTGATGAGGTGGTGTCCGCCCTGGATGTTTCCATTCAGGGGCAGATACTTAATCTGCTTCTGGATATACGGTCCCGGCGTAACCTCTCGTTTCTGTTTATTGCCCACGACCTCAAGGTGGCGTCCTTTTTCTGCGACCGTATCGGTGTTATGTACCGGGGGGAGCTGATGGAGGATGCCCCCGCGCAGGACCTCTACCTTACCGCGAAACATCCCTACACACGGTTACTGTTTTCCGCAGTAAGCAAGGTTGATAAAACTGATAGTGATACTGCGGCGGGCAGTGTTGGCGGGGCGCCCTCCCCTGCTGCCGGGCATGGTGGAACTCAAGCTCCTGGGGCTCAAGTTTCTGGAACTAACGCCCTTGACGAGACGGCGCTCCTCAAGGGGGAGGTAAAGACCGCAGTACGCGAGCTTACAGGCTGCGCATTCGCCGAGCGCTGCCCCCTGGTGGAGGAGGGGTGTCTGCGGGAGCACCCCGCAATGCACGAGGCGGGGGCGAATCATTTTGAGCGTTCGCACCTTGTGCGGTGTTTTAAGAGTTTGTAATGTCAATACAAAGTACGAATAATGGCGGGTAAACGCATATGGTGCCAGGCACAACATCATAAACTTAGCAACATGAAGATGAAGAAATAGAACCGCGAAGTCGAAGAAGTCGAAAAAGGGAAGGGAAAAAGAAGGTGTTTTCCCTTAAAAACTTAGGTTCTCCCGACATTTGTGTGGAAAAAAGTCCAAAAACATGATACAATTAGAGAATGAAAGAAGCCGAATTTTATAGGACAGTGCTTGGAATAAAAGCACCGTGGAAAATCGCAAAGGTAGAGCTAA
>BNVD01000122.1 GCA_025997835.1 Spirochaetia bacterium | reverse complement strand
AAATATATATGGGATAGGACTTGTGTCTGGCATATTCCTGTTTTTGTCGAACTGCTTTCTCTTTTACTGGCATATCAGCATACTTGCCACCCATCAGGCGGAGGAAACCCTTCTGAAGCTGCGGAAAGAAGCGCCTCCGGGAAAGCCCAATACCGGTACGCCTTCCCGCTCAGGCGAATTGCCGGAACGGGTGTGGACGCCGCAGGAAGGGTTTATTGATGCCTTTGCCGTCAAGCATAAGCTTTCCCCTCGGGAAAAACAGTCGCTGGAACTGCTA
The DNA here is from genome assembly GCA_025997835.1 of Spirochaetia bacterium. Taxonomy (GTDB): domain Bacteria; phylum Spirochaetota; class Spirochaetia; order Treponematales; family Breznakiellaceae; genus BNVD01. The sequence continues at coordinate 6,481 of BNVD01000122.1, read as the reverse complement.
CTGGGAGGGAATAGTGATAAAGCCATCGCTTTAGAAATGGGCGTCTCTATAAACTCCGTAGGCGTCTACCTTAGACGGCTCTATGCTAAAACCGGCGTCTCCGGGCGTTTCGACCTCTTGACCATGGTTCATACCGACAAAAACCTTGGAAGCAGGTAAGTTTTTCCCATTTGTCGCAAAAGTGCGACAAGAAATTTCCCGTTTGTCATGGAAAACGTGACATACACCAAAACTCTTTTTCCCTAAAATTGCCCCATGCTTAACCTGATTATTGCGGTTGCACTGATTGTTCTCGCTATAGCCGTCGCCGTTGTTCAGCTTGTGGCGATACTTAGGCTGCGGCGAAAAGGCAAACAGGAACAGGAAGACCAGGCGGGCAAATCTTAACGGCGGTCCCCGCGCCTTGACACCAGTAGGTGTCCTGGGGAAAGGAGTCTTCAAATGAAGAATAACAAGAAAGGGAGCGGAGCTTTCAAAAGCCTGCTCATGGCGGGAATGCTGGCGACAGCGCTGACATTCGGATTGGTTCTGGCGGGGTGCGATGACGGCGGGGGCGGCAACGGCAACGGCAGTCGTACCAAAGTCACCAAGATACCGGCCGGCGACACCAACAAAATTACCATAACAGGTCTGGATGCCTATAAAGGCAAATATGCCTATGCTTCCGTCTTTCTGAAAGCGTTTGCTAATGCGGATGGGTCATTTAATGACGGTGTACCTTTATCCGGTGACGAAAGGATCTACCAGCAACTGTGGGCGGTACAGGATGCATTCCAATGGTCAGATTCTGCTGCGGACTACATTACCTGCGGTCTGATAGATGAAGATGGCAAGGTTGAATTAAAGGTCTATTTGCAAACCGATGACGAGAATCACTATCGCCTCTGGAAGGAGACTTATACCTTTAAGACAGGGGAAGCAGGGGTAGGGGAAGACTTTGACCTTTATATTTTTAATGATGAAACTGTACAAGGTACGGGTGACCCAATAGCAACACGGTGGTTTCACGTTACCGCTTTTTTGGGCGGAGGTGAATGGACCGGAACCTCGAATAATTGACGGTTAGTCAACTGTTTAGAGAGCGAGGATGCCCCGTCGGTAACGCTAAACTTGACCCACAATTTTAGCTAACTATGCTATAATTCCAGCAAAAGGCAAGGCGGCTCCGGCTTAGGCTGGGGCCGCCGTTTTTACGGAAGCCATCACAGCCGCCCGATTTCTTCCACGCTTAAACCGGTATCCACCGCGATTTTTTGAAAAGGTACTCCCATCTTTTTGTAAGCACGAGCTTCGCCTTTTTCGAACGCGCCTTTCATGCGGGAATTGTAGTCCCAGAGTGTCTTTTGCCGGGATTCTTCCAGAAGCCGTGTCCGTTCGTCGGCGCTCAAATCCATGAGAATACCGACCGCCTTTATGGGTTGATGCCTCATTTTGCTGTATCAAACATTCGCACTATTTCGTCAGGGGACTTACCGCTTTTAAGCAGGGAAATCACATCTTGTCTACCACGAGCTTCGCCACGAGCTTCGCCTTTATCGAACGCACCTTTCATGCGGGAATTGTAGTCCCAGAGTGCCTTTTGCCGGGATTCTTCCAGAAGCCGTGTCCGTTCGTCGGCGCTCAAATCCATGAGAATACCGACCGCCTTTCCAATTTGTGGGTTCTTTGTAGCTATCATTTCAGTGGGTATATCACACAACCGCATCAAAAGTCAACCGCCAAGGAGTTTGTTGCGCTTCGCGCATTTTAACCTCCAAAAATCGTCTTCAGATGAAGGCAAATAAGAAAGCAAAACCCTTAACTCGCCTTTTTCGCCTTCGCGGTGGGAGTTTCGTGGTTAATATCCTCAAAATTCCCCTTTGGAGTGAAAATACTCCGCGAAATTTCCCGTTTGTCGCAAAAATGCGACAAGGAATTTCACGTTTGTCATGGAAAAAGTGACATACACCAAATCCCTTTTTCCCTAAGATTGCCTCATGCTTCACCTGATTATTCCTGTGGAAGACCAGGCGGGCAAATCTACAAAAAGCGATCCCCACGCTTAATTCGGGGAAAGGAGCAGTAATGAAAAAATCATTACATATTTTGGCGATCATTGCCGCAGGGGCAGTGATCATGGGGTTGATGGGCTGCGCGTCGTTCGTGGGGTTCAACAAAGTAGCCAGCTATGATCCCTATCAACCGGTGGCTGTGGTGGAAATTGCCATGACCCGGGACATTGATTGGGCGGGCGCAAAAAAGCAGACGGGCCTTGCCGGGCTTGCCGCGGGCCTCGTTAAGGGCAAGCAAACCTCCGAGTACGAGATCGGCCTTGCCGCCGAAGCCGAGCGTAGCCTTTTTGCGGCGCTGGAACAGGCCGGTATCCCGGTGGTGGCAAAAGACACCGTGATAAACACGCCGTCCTACCAACAGGCAAAAGACGTGAAAAAGACAGCGGACGCGTATGTTTCCGCCAATGGGTATAAGCATGTGTGGGACCTCAGCGCCAAGGTGCCGAAGATCACGAAAAAACTTGAGGCGGAAGCAAACGCCAAGTCGGTGCTGGTGGTGTGGGTTGACGTTCAAAAGGCGGTCGATGTCGGGGTTGGCGGTAAGCTGGCTACGGGCAATATGTACCCCCGCGTAACGGTTCTCGCGAATCTGTTCAACGAAAAGGGCAAAGGCATTGCGACCGGAGGGTACCTGATGAAAAGCGATGTCATTGGGGATGCGATAGGCAAGGTGGTGGACAGCGCGACTGATAGCCTCAATCAAGCTTCCGATTCCATCCGCGAATCCACCGGGGTTGATTTTGGCCACGCAGAAAAAGATTCCCCGCTTTCGGGCCGTACGGGCAGTACCAAGGTAGTGGCGGGTATTTACGACGAGGAAGAATTCTCGGCGTTGACCGTTGGCGCAATTCGGAACGCCTTTGCGAAATTCCCCGCGGAATTCCGGATACAGTACAATCGTTAAGGAAGCTATTTTAGCCACCAACTATACGAAGGGCACAAGGAAGAAAAGTTAAAACTCTTCTTCCTATCTTCTCTTCTTCCTTCGTGTTTTTTGTATTCTTGGTGGCTTTTTTTGGCATTGATGATGCGGCGCCTGGGAGGCGCGGCATAGTACATAAATTTTTCGGCGGGACATAAAACCCACAAAGGAGTATTCAAATGAAGAGAAACAAACAAGGAGCTTTTGGCACAAAGGCCATGCTCATGGTGGGAATGCTGGCGGCAGCGTAACTGCGGAGTGGATCAGGGAAACTTTTGACGGCTATGTGGCTGCCTACTCTGGCAATTAAAGTACCGGGCTCCTATGGTGCCAGGCACCATAGGCGTTAACTTAGCGGAAAACCGAAGAAAATAAACCACAGAGGACACGTCAGACCGCAGACCGAAGGTCTGATTGGTCTGCGTTCACGGAGAAAAGGCAAGAATTCTATATAAAAACTCCCCTTCCTCCGTGTTCTCCGTGTCCTCTGTGGTTAAAATTCTTCAATGGTGCCAGGCACCATCTATGCCCCCGCGAACCGGTGAACGGATTCGCGGGGGCAGTTTTTTATGCGGGGGTGTGGTAGAGTGGAAGTATGGAAGTATGGAAGGGAAGGCATGAGAGCCGATTATATTATTTTTAACGAGGCGGCCTTTCGGCACAGGATAACCAAAGACGATATCCGGTGTGCCGTTACCAACTTTCTCTACGATGCCCTTGTGGAGGGCTACGAAAACAAATATCTCATTATCGGTTTTGACCGGGATGCAAATTTGCTTGAAACCAATTATAATGAAATTGATGACGTATGGATCAACGTGTTCCATGCAATGAAATGCAGAGATATTTATCTACCACTTTTGAAGTAAGGAGCAAACAATGGCAATAATGACCGAAGAAGAAGCAAGCGCCCTTGACGATTTATTTACAAAAAACCCGCCGGCGACTAACCCAAATGTTAAGGGTGTGTTCGCCCGCGAGCGTGATATGCTGGAAGGGCTTGACGATTTCACGTCCCATTATCTTAAAGCCCGCGCTCAGGCTACGCGGCAAACCCCGGCGTCAATTATCGCTGCAATGGTACGAAAAGAAGTAGCGGCCTCTGTCGGCAGTGAATAACGGAAACGGGAGTGCAATGGTGCACTGAATTGGTAAGGTAAACGCAATGCCGCCTGCACCATCTATGCCCCCGCGAAGGAGTGAACGGATTCGCGGGGGCAGTTTTATGCGGGGGTGTATACCCGGTAATTCTAAAAAACCCAATAAACACAATACAACGTATTGACAAATGCAGTGAAGTAGTATAAACTAAAATCGTGAGGTTAATATGAATAACGCTACAATACAGATACGGACAGATGCCGATGTCAAAGAAAAAGCCGATTCCATTTTGAGTAGACTTGGTATCACTTTATCAGACGGTATGAATATCTTTTTACGTCAGGTAATCATGAATAATGGCTTGCCCTTCGATGTGCGGCTTACGGGACAAACTCAAATAAAAAGTATCAATCCCACGCAAAAATTGAGTGCCGAAAAAGAAAAGCAACTTACTCTTGTAGAAAGCTCTTGCGGTGCATTTAAGGATTGCAGTTTTTCAACAGAACGATATTTTGCGCAGAAGAAGCGTGACAAAGAACTTGAGCGATGATAGAAGAAAAACTCCTTGATGCCTGTGCCCTTATCGCCTATTTCAAAGGAGAGGAAGGCAAAGATATTGTGAAAGACTTACTCAAAAAAGCAGTCTTTGATGAACTATACCTTTCAATGAGCAAGATAAATCTCCTCGAAGTTTATTATGGCTTTTATCGTGACAATGGTGCGGAAAAAGCCGGAGAAGTTTTGCAAGAGACATTAGCTTTACCGATTGCGCTCGTATCAGAACTTGATGATGCGGTATTCCTTGAAGCAGGGCGGCTTAAAGCAAGTTATGATATTTCCTTTGCGGATTCCATTGCATTAGGTTACGCGCTGGTTTTGGGACAACCGCTTATCACTGCCGATCATCACGAATTTGATGAAATCGAAAAGCATGAGAAGATTATATTTGAATGGATAAGAGTAGGACAATGGTGCCTGGCACAACATCATAAACATAAGAGTCTTTAACCGCAAAGTCGAAGAAGTCGAATAAGTTTTTGGCCATTTTAACCTCGTTTTCCCTTCCCTTTTTCGACTTCTTCGACTTCGCGGTTCAATTTCTTCATCTTCATGTTGCTAAGTTTATGATGTTGTGCCTGGCACCATCTATGCCCTGGCCGAAAGCGCCGCCACCGCCGCGCCCAGGAGGGACGCTTGGTCAACCGGCGCAATCGTGTAGGAGCGGGGGCCTTCACGGTTCAGCATGATGTGGAGTGATGATTCCAGCGCTTCCCGCATCCCCTTGTAGATCATGTAGGTAGTACCCTCCACGGCGATCCGTACCGGCACAAAGGGATCGTACCCGGCCCCGGTGCGTTCAACCGTGGCCGCCACCACCGCGGCGGACAGCAACGCCCCCCGCTTGGTAATAATCGACGTAAGATAGGAAAGGGACGCCAGCGCATCCCGCTCGCCGGGCCCGAAGAGTTCCCCCAGCGGCCCCGCTGCGGCCAAAGGTTCATGCATAAAGCCGTTCAGGTCCTTGGTCTGGAGGGTAGGCCAAGCCAACAACTCCCCGGAGCGCTTGAACCTGAGTACCCCGTCCGTAACCGCCCGTTTCAGAATGTGCAGGGTCAGCGGCCCCAGGTACGCCCCGGAACTGGCCTTTTCCTGGAGATACGCTCCGGGGTGCTTCGTCGTCGCGTCGTATTCCCGGTCCAGCGGCCCCAGAAACCGGGGGACAAAATTCCCCGACTCGCAGACCACAATCTGGGGCGCCGTTTCGGAATCAAACCCAATCTTGGGAATCCGCTTCTCCGGGTAGGCCGTGTTGAACCCCGTCCCCAGAATAAAGCCGATCACCGGCCCGCCCTCAACCCCGTAGCTGTCCGCCCCCCGGCGGGTTCCCCCGTCCGGCGGAAACTGGGCCAGCCCGGACAGCAGCGTCGCCACCGTATCATTTAATAGTACAATCCGATCGGGGGCCTTTACCCCGCGCCGGGCAAGGGCATCCCGCAGCCCCGCGCCAATCCGCTTGCCAATCACCTCCGGGGCATCCACCTCCTTGCTCAAGGCCAGCAGTATGCCGTCGGAATCTTCGGTAATCTCCATAGGATAGGAAAAACAGAACCCAATCCCTTCGATAGTGTTCGCATTTTCGATCAAGGGAGCGGTAACATCCGCAAGCAGATCGAAAAATTCCTTTTCGTTGACCCGGCCCCTGGTCCCCGGCATGGACGCTTTGCGGGTTCCTTCGGTCTGACTCTTGCCGTCCGCGTCAAACCGCACCAGCGCCGCCCGGAGATTCGTCCCCCCCGCGTCCAGGGCAATCACCTGCTTTCCCGGCGGCATCCGCGCCACCGGGCTGATATACGCCGGAATCATGGGCAGTGACGATGACTGCCCCCGCAACCCCCGCTCCATCTCC
>BNVD01000121.1 GCA_025997835.1 Spirochaetia bacterium | reverse complement strand
ACCATCTATAATAGATTTTTCATCATAAGGGTTCATCAGAAAACCATTTTTACCGTTTATAACCAATTCTTTAGGCCCACCAAAATCAGGTGCGATACAAGGGGTTCCTAAGCAAAAGCCTTCTATTAGTGTCATACCGAACGCTTCCACACACAAATCAGGAATAGTCAAATTGAGAACAATAGAAGCACCAGTGTAATATGGGAGTAAATCTGTTTGCTGCGGCAATAATTGAATATTATCAGGCAAATTAACATACAAAAAATATTTCTTGATTTCCTCAATTGAGGCGCTTAAAATAAGCAGAAATGAATACTCGGGACATTTTCTTGCTAATGATACAAAAATATCAATGCCTTTATATTTCTTTAACGATGAAATCATTACTATATTTTTATTACAATATTTCTGTTTTATTATATCCTTTACCTGCATACCATGCCTTTTCCGATTATACATCGCTGATTGCTTGAATCAAACATTTTATGCTCGATTCCACTGAAAACCTTTTCCTCAAGGCAAACACATTTTTGACAAATTCCACATACCGTTCTCTGGAACCAAGAATATGCCCAATGGCTTCAATAATCGCATTTTCATCAACAGTATTAACCAAAATACCATTTTTGCCGCTTTCGACAATTTCTTTTGGTCCACCAGAATCAGGCGCAACACACGGCGTGCCGAGTTCAAAACCTTCGATTAGCGTCATGCCGAATGTTTCAATCCACAAATCAGGAATACTTAAATTAACTACTACTGAGGCATTAAAATAATAAGGGATTAAATTTATCTGCTCAGGTATTAGTTTGATATTATTCGGTAATTGTGCATGTAGAAAGTATTTTTCTATATCATTATTGGAACTGCTTATAACCAGAAAGAAGGAATAGTCAGGAATTCGCCTTGCCAAAGATACAAACATATCAATACCCTTATATTTCTTTAACGAAGATACCATCAAAATTATTTTTTGCTGGTATTTAAAATCTATTATGTTACCCCCCCCCCCCTCCTATTATCTTTTTTGCCGCAAATTCAAAATCATGTGAAACCGTATTATAAATGACCACGGATTCACGGCTGATATGCCTGCTTACATATTTTGATACAGCAATAATTTTATCCGCTGTCTTTTCCATAATAATGTACATCATTCGTTGAAAAAAATTTGGATGTATATATACCTCATGAACATGGTATATTATTTTTTTATTGAGTAAATATCCGGCTATTGCGGCAGAAAAGGGTACAATGGTATTTATATATACAATCCTTGTTTGTTTTGTTTTTAATAAAATAAAAAAGAATGTATAAATCTGCGTAAACACAAACCGATAAAGCAATATAAATTTATTATTTGACCATTTATAATGGTTGTTATAATAAACAATACCGGGAATATCGGAAAGACATCCCTCGGTATTAGATGTCAGCAAACTGATTTCAAATTCCTTATGCAAGGATAATTCTTTTAATATATTAGCTAATACCTGCGGACTGCCAGTATAATTATTTAGCAAGTGAACAAACAGAATACGCACTTTAGCTTTATCGCATCTTTAATATCTTGGCAGGTACCCCACCAATTACCACATTATCAGGGAAACTACCGGTAACTACTGCCCCTGCCGCCACAACACAACCATTCCCGATTATTGCACCATCCAGAACAGTTGCCTTGGCTCCAATCCAGCAATTATTTCCTATTTTGATGCCTTTGTGGTTTACGCCTTGCAGCCTAATTGGGATATCTCTGTCTGTGTAATTATGATTCTCCGAATGCATGCTTACATAATTACCTATAATTACATCATTCCCCATTTCTATTCCCCCGGCACATCCATAAAACGAATGGGTTCCAAGACCGCAATTATTACCGCATTTAAACCCCTTGCCGAGATATGAAAATGAACCGGTACCTTCAATACAGGTATACTTTCCAATTGAAACATTGTGCCCGAAAAATATGCCGGCCTCACTCAATCCATTTATAAATACATTATTGGCGATATTTAGCCATTTACTAAAATGGATAGATCGCTTACATTCAATAACACAATGCTTACCGCAAAAGACACACCATTTCCCAAATTTAAAAAAACCTCTAATCAATGAACAGAATTTTGAAATAAACAATTTTGTAATTACCGAATTTGGTATTTTGTTTGACAGCGATACATCGCTACTATTTATTTTTTTATATAAATATCTAAGCATTTAATACAGGTACCTATTATTAGCATTATATTTTGCATATTTGCCAATCAATAAGATATATACGAATAAAAGTCCGCCTGTCGCATTAAACAACGTATGCCCTGCGGCCATTGAATATCCAATAACTGCCAAAGCGAGAATGGTTAAGCCTTTTATGTGCGCTCTGCATGAATCAATTATAATCCGTAAAGATACAGACAAGTAAATTATTAGACCTATTGCACCATATTGAAAAAAGACATCAAAAATATCATTTTCCAGGGTATCAAATTCAACTCCAGGATTGTAAGGATCTCTAAAGGATATGTATGCACCAAATCCTGTAATATATCTAATTGGCGTTACAATATTGGCATTAAACTGTTTAAAAGCATCAACAACAAACATATCACGGGCGGAGGCGATAAATTCAAACATACCTGACGAATGCTCGTACCGCCAAATCATAAAGGAAAATATATCTTGAAATTTACTCAATACTGCATTAAATGAAAATAATAATACAAAAACAAGTATTATCTTTCCCTTTTTTAAAATAAAGAAGAAAAAATACAGAAAATCTAATATAAGGAATACTATGGAAGCTTTTGTAGTAATAAACACTGATGTAATCGAAATAATTATTGCCCTTACTGCATTCTTTGAATTTCTTTGAGCATCAAACTGCATTATACTTAATAAAGAAATCGCTCCAACATATAAACCTACACCGTTCCCTCCCGGAAATAATCCTATTGTACCAACCCCAGACCAATACGTAGACCTATTAATTTTTAAGACGGTAGTTATAATAATTAACAATGAAAATATGAGGCCGCTATTTATGATATATCCAACAAGTGATTTTATATTCAATAAATCTTTCTTTAAAAGTTCATTGATATATATATATAACAAAAATAAATAGGTTAATTTAAATACATTTAAATAGCCACGTAAAATGTAATTAATTCTTGAAAAAAAAATAACTCCTATAATTGATTCAGAAAAAAGCATACATAGAACAAATAGATAAAATGTATAGTAACGCCGCTTCATTACCCCTGCTGTTCTTGGTAATAAAACCAGATATATAACAAATTTAAACAACTGGCTTGGTGAAAACAAGGCAGCTTCTGACATTAGGCCAATTTTTATTAGTAATCCGGTTAAAGAATCAACAAATGGCACTACAAAAAATATTGATTTTAGTATAATTTCATCTTTTTTATACCATCCATTAATGACACCCATCTTTCCCCCAAATATGGTTTTTAAATAAGGCAAGATATTGGCAATTCAATTAACGATCGAACACTTATTCCATTAACGAAATAAATGTTTCAATGTGTTTTGAAAATAAATAATTTGCCTTTAATTTTTTTGAGTTTTCTATTTTTTTAATAGCTTTTTGCTTATTATTTAATTCATCGTATATTGCCAGAAGAGCGTTGATATCCCCTTCTGGCAATAAATATCCAAAATCATTATTAATAATCTGTTTAAAAATGGGATTGTCCCAACAAATAATTAGATTATTAGCGAATATTGATTCTAACAATGAATTAGATACTCCTCCCCCACCAATCGTTCCACTTGTTGACAAATTTACTGTTGCGTCTAATCTTGATAATTCTTCAAATATAGCAGAATTATTTAATTTTCCAATATATTTTACATTACTATACGCTTCTATTAAGGATAAAATCTTATATTCCTCTTCACCCCATCCAATAAAAATAAATTCTTTATTGTTAGTTTTGCTTTTTTTATTATAAATATCAATGCTCTCTATAAAATAGTCAATTCCTTTGTCGGGAGAAAATCTTCCAATATAGCCTATCTTTATTTTTTCGCCTTGAAACGGTTTAAGATTTTCCTTGACAACTGATATATCAATTGCATTCGGAATGACAATAATATTTTTCATATTATACCTGTTTTGATATGCATCTCTTGTATCATATCCATTGGCTATTACAATATCGGCTTTTTTTAAGCATATATATTCTATAAACAAAAGAACACTCTTTATCTTTTTAGATTGCAATATGTTTATTTGTTTAAAATAAAGCGACCTCAACCAAATTACCCTTCTAACATTAATTTTAGCTATTAAATACATTGGTATGGATGGATAAAGTGTACCAATAGATAACAAATCAACCGCTCTATCGTTTTCTTTTATTGCCTTTAATATAGCTGCTCTTGCTCTAATAAAATATTTAAACAAACAAAAAATATTCAATTTAGCAGCAATATCTAAAAAAACAAAATGAATATTCTGATCTTTAATGATATCAGAAATTAGATAGTTATTATCCGATTTATATCCAAGTACATAAATTTTATTATATATGTGAAATAATTTTTCCGAACAAGATAAAAATTTTATTAACCAGGATTCTATACCTCCACCATAAGTTTTTAGGGAAGAATAGGTTACTATAAATAAATCTTTCCTCATATTTATCCTTTATAATTTAAACACCTTTCCGTCTTCAATCGCCACGTTCTTTACCACATTCCGCATATCCACCACCAGATTAGCTTTTTCGGTAATGCGCTTCGCGTCAAAACAACTATGATTAGTCGCAAACACCACACAGTCAGCCTTTGCAATCAATTCATCTGTTAATTCTGAACCAGAATATTGATTTCCGTGCTCATCGGTAACTTCTGAAATATACGGATCATGATATATAACCTTCGCGCCTTTCTTCGCCACCTGTTCCATTACCAACACGACGGGACTTTCCCGAGCATCATCAATATCGGGCTTATATGCAACCCCAAGAAATAATATCGTCGAACCATTCATTGGTTTTTTGTACCGGTTTAAGGCAAAGGCAATCTTATTCATCATGCGGTAAGGCATTAAGTCATTGATAGCGCCGGCAGTATGAATCATTGAAAGATCGAAATTATAGTTTTTGGCAATATACTCAAGGTAGAAGGGATCAAGGGGAATACAATGCCCACCGATACCGGGACCGGGATAAAAAGCCTGAAATCCATAAGGCTTTGTTTTGGCGGCTTCTATCACTTCCCATATATCAATGTCCATCTTGCCGGAAAGCAACGCAAGCTCATTTATAAGCGAAATATTGATGAGCCGGTAGGTGTTTTCAAGAATTTTTACCATCTCGGCGATACGCGGTGAAGATACGATATGTAAATGCTGTATTGCAAGACTATATAAGGCCTGCGCGATTTGTTTCGCCTCCTGGCCAAGGGCACCCACTACTTTCGGCGTATTATCGGTTTTGTAGTCTTTGTTTCCCGGATCAACCCGTTCTGGGCTAAAGCAAAGCCAAAAATCCCTGCCTTCCTGCAAACCCGATTCCCGTTCAATAATCGGCTTCATAAAGTTTTCTGTTGTGGTTGGATAGGTGGTACTTTCAAGGCTGATAAAAGTACCAGGTTTCATATTCTTGCCAATATCAATACAGGAGCCTTCAATGTAACTCATATCAGGTTTCTTAAATTTATCAAGCGGTGTTGGTACACAGATAATGACCGCATCACATTCTTTTATGCGCGAAAAATCAGTTGTGGCAGTGAGTTTTTTGGTCTCCTGGACAACTTTAACAAGATCGCTGTCGCTTACATCGCTGATATAATTCTGCACGGCATTTACCGCATTTACCTTTTTTTCACTTTTCTCAAAACCAAGAACAGTAATACCATTCCGCGCAAAGGTAACCGCGAGTGGAAGGCCTACATAGCCAAGACCGATAACGCCGATTGTAACAGTTTTATCGAATATTTTTTGCAATACGCTTTCAAAGTTTGACATGAATAGTTCCTATTGAAATTAATCTAAATATGAAATGATTTTCGTAGCACAATAGCCATCACCATATAATTCGAGGTATTCGTTTGGTATATGAATATTTTTCACCGCAGTAATAATACTATCTGTATCCGCGCCAACAAGCGTATTCCAACCTGTGGGCCTGTAACATTTTTCGGGTAAAATTTCCTCAAACTATTTTTTATCACCTTTTCTTTACTCTTTAAATTTTGTAATTCCTTGTATTATAAAGGGTTACAAAAAGCTATTTCTGGACAAAACAAAAAACACAAGGGTTAATTACACAAACTATGTTGTAGTTTTCTAACTTATTAAACTAAGGATATTATGGAAATCTATCTTCGAATAAGAGAATCCTTCAGAACCTCGCATTCGGTTATAGTCAATAATACCTTCATTCTTAGTCGTTTGGTCTGTTGATTTTATCTGAGCGTATTCTGTTAAAATACTTCCTTTTGAATTGTAGTAAATACATTTGTGATTTGCTCTAATTCCCTTTAAAGTGCTGATATTTCGTTCCTCTTGACTTCATCGGCATTGTTTCCACTCCAGCTTGGATTAGAAATATATCCTTTAAAAGTATAATGGAATCGATATATGATTTCTTGACCCTCAATTTTTTGTACACCATATTAAATCGACAGTCTGGTTCAGACTGCACTTTTAATATTTTCGTCCACTGCTGTCCGGTTTAATCATAGTAACCCCTCCAAAAGAGGCTGAGAAGAGTATATTTCAGGCGGCGGTGCTGTATTGGTACATAGTCCCAGGATTGAGTTTTTTGACAGCAATGTTGTCTTAAT
>BNVD01000120.1 GCA_025997835.1 Spirochaetia bacterium | reverse complement strand
TGGTTTCTTCCTCAAAGGATCGCAGATAATCCGTTTCGATCTCCCGCACCGTTGCCCCCATCAGCGCCTCCAGTACCGCCGACACAAAACCTGTGCGGTCAACTCCGGCGTAACAGTGGATAAGGTACGGCCCCTGGAGTGCCATCATGAATCGCAAACCCCAGGTCAGCTTTCTGCAAAATTCATCACTGCGAAAGTCCATGTGCATATCCAAGGCCGCCACCTGTCCCGAGTGTACCAGCCGCTCATACCATGGCGCTTTTATCCCCGGCAAGGCTTGCGGCGCATCATGTAAATTCAGTACACAGGCAATCCGCGCATTCTGCGCCCGTTGTGCAATAGCACAATCCGGCTCCCCTTCTGTCATGGGGTGAGCGCTCCGGTATAAGGTTCCCGGCGCAATAGCCCCGCAGTGAATTTCACGAAAATTCCCCACGTCCCCGAGGAGCATAGGGTCGCCTTTACTATATGCCATATATATAGTGTACCAGAGCGATCTGTCACCCAATGCCAGAGTGATGAGAAAATCTCAATAAAAACGGGTAAAAATCACAAAATTTTAAATTTTTTATCTGGTATGTCACTCTATGACATATCAGTGTGATATAGTAGGTGGTAAGAGGGAGAAAGAAAAGTATGGGTAACCGTAAAAATAGGTCTCGCGTAGAAGCGGAGTTGTTACTTGGCTTACCGGATGAGCCGAATAAAGACGCCGGTAATCCCTCCAAAACCCCCGGTAAAGGCAAAAAGCCCAATCTCCAGGGGAACCCCCAAAATACCCCCCTTAAGGTCCTTGACCATATAGAGCAGATTTTGAACATTGCAAAGGATACTAAAACCGAAGAAGAATTCCGGAAAGCGGCCAAAAAAAATATTGAAGCCATTTCCCGGAAACTCAAAATAACCCCGGTACAGGCCGTCATATTCTCCCATATGGTGGGGAAGTCCAATGACAACTGTATATATCCAAGCGAACTCCAGGAATCACTGCGCTGCACCACTATCCAGCTTATCAGGTACTTAAACGACTTTGAGGAACTTGAAAATAAAAGGCTCATAGCAAAGGGCAGGGATCGGGACAAAAAAAACTATCAGGTTCCTCCTACTGTTATAGATGCGCTCAGGCACAATAAACCGGTTAAAGTAAAAAGCAAAACAAATCTCACCATCTATCACTTCTTTGACGAACTGGAAGTGGCCATTCAAAAAATCATTGATGCTGAAATAACCCTGCATGAATATGTCGAAGAATTAAAAAGTCTCATGGAAAATAATATGCACCTTTCAATAGGTAAGGCTTTTATGAGCTATCATCTCCCTAATGATTCTCTGGCCCTCCTTTCCTTATTCTGTGAAACCCTGGTCAATAACGATGATGAGGATATTGATATGCAGGACATAGCCCGTCTGTTTGATGACCGTTCAAAATATCACCGTATCAGACGGGATCTGATTGACCACAGTAACCCCTTGTTCAAAAAAGGCTTGATTGAAAATACCATGAGCGACGGTTTCGCCGACAAGGAAGAATTTACCTTAACCGATAAAGCCCGGAATGAATTATTAAGTGAGCTGGATATCAACATACATAATGCCAAAATGAAAAAAGGGCTGATACTCTCAAAAGAAATCCCTGAAAAAACCCTGTACTACAATGCAAAAGAGGAAAAACTGATTGCCGGGTTACGCGGGCTCTTACAACCTGACAATTTTAAGGCCATACAGAAACGTTTAAAGCACAAAGGCATGAGGAATGGCTTTGCCTGTCTTTTCTATGGCAAGCCCGGAACCGGAAAAACGGAAACCGTTAATCAAATCGCCAGAATGACCGGCCGTGATGTTATGCTTGTTGACATTGCGGAAACCAAAAGCTGTTTCTTCGGTGAAAGTGAAAAACGTATCAAAGGAGTTTTCGATAAGTACAGAACCTATGTAAAAGCAAATACTATCGCCCCAATCCTTCTTTTCAATGAGGCCGATGCAGTAATCGGTAAACGGAAAGATGTGAATAGCGGTAATGTCGCACAAACCGAAAACACTATTCAAAACATCATCTTGCAGGAAATGGAACTACTTGATGGTATTATGATTGCCACTACCAATTTGACGAAAAACCTTGACCCGGCATTTGAACGCCGTTTTTTATACAAGGTAGAATTCAATAAGCCAACACTCGAAGCCAGAAAAGCAATCTGGAAATCCCAATTACCGGAACTTGGCGATAAGGACGCTGAAACGCTTGCAACCCGTTATGATTTTTCAGGCGGACAGATTGAAAATATCTCCCGGAAACGATCCATAGACAGCATTATTCATGCGGGTAAAATCGACCTTGAAACACTCAATGAATATTGCATTGATGAAAAACTGGATAAAACCCAGGAATTAACCATAGGCTTTAAAGCGTAAAGGAGCGAACAAACATGAGAACCAGAAAGAAACTTCCCAACACCGCCTTACCCCGGCTCTACTTCATTGACGAGGAAATCGCGGCGGGCAAATATCCCAATACCGCCGGCTTGGCAAAAAAGTATGAATCCAGCAAATCCAGCATAAGCCGGGACATCGACTTTATGAAGAATAGCCTGGGCGCCCCCATTGAATATGATGCCAAATACCGGGGTTATTATTATTCGGAAAAAACGTTCCGCCTGCCCGGCAGCTTTACTACGGCGGAAAATATGCAAGCTCTGGGAATGGCTAAGACCCTGCTTTCCCTGTACCGGGGCACCCCCCTCTACGATGCCGCCCGGAATCTTTTAGAGAGTATCACCTCACCCCTGGTTGACCGGAACAATCCCGGCCTGTACGAAAACCGGATTGTGGTTCCCCCTGTAGCCGCCTCCAATGTAAACGCCGACACCTGGAACATCATCACGGCGGGACTCAAGGAGAACAGGGTTATAACTTTTGAATACCGGGGAACATGGGATGACGGTTTTAAACCCCGGCGGGTACGGCCCTATCAGCTTCTCTTTGACACGGGGGTATGGTATCTCTACGGCTATGCGGAAGAACGCAAGGCCATCCGTGTTTTTTCCCTTACCCGAATGCAGAACGCGGTCCTTTCTGCCGCCGCCTTTACCCTGCCGCCTGATTATGATTACTGTTCCCGCGCCGATGGCAGTAATTTTGGTGTTTTTGCGGGTGAGAAAAAGTACCGATTTTCCATTGCCTTTTATGACGAGTCGGCACTTTGGGTACGTGAACACCAGTGGGCTGCCAATCAGGTTATTGAAGAATACGATGAGGGCGTAAAAATCACCTTCACCAGCACCCAATACAACAAAGTTCTGGAATGGATGCTCTCCCAGGGCTGCCGGGCGATACCGTTTGAACCGGCGAAGTTAGTGGAGGATTGGAAATACCATGCCGCCGAGATGGAGGAACTATCCGGTAAATGGTGAAAAGCGATACGGGGGAAAGAAGAATGAACATCACCTGCAAAAGCGCGAAGGAAATTATACCCGAAGTTATAGCAGAAATAGAAAAAAACTTCAATGATAAGGGTCATCTATTACGAGGTATACCAACCGGGTTTTCGATGCTTGATAAGGGGACCGATGGATTTCAACCTTCAAATCTGATTGTTATTGGTTCCCGCCCAGGCGAGGGAAAAACTTCTTTTGCCCTGTCCCTTGTTGCAAATATGGTCGTAAACCAGAAGATCCCTGCGGCATGGTTTTCTCCGGATATGCCGGACACCTTTTTGCTTGAACAACTTGCATCCAATTTGTCTGAAATCGAAATTAACAAATTGCGGTCCGGTTTTTTAGCCACTGCTGAATTCGGGAAACTTGCAGATGCCGTTGATCTAATCTATGAGGCACCTCTTTTTGTGGTTGATGAAAGACAAATTCCCCTGTCCCGATTGGTACGTCAGGCAAGGAAACTTAGGCATAAGCATAAGATAGAAATCATTTTTATTGACGACCTTGCACTGATCAGCGCAGAGCAGCGGTGGCTTGTATCAAGAACCTTGAAAAACCTTGCCTATGAACTGCACATACCGATTGTGGTATTATCCCAACTGACCCAGGATTATAAAGGGCAGGAGCCGAATTTAGCGGCTTTGGGGAAATGGAATACGCTGGAAGAAGATGCAGATCTGATTATATTTCTGCACCACAATTATTTCATCCGGGACAATCCAAACGAGTTTTATAACAATGATAGGAATGTCCGAAGGACCAGTATCGTCATCGCAAAAAGCAAAAATAGTCCAACCGGAGTTTATTTCATGTTATTTAAGGCGCACTATAGAAGATTTTTGGAGGTGAGAGATTGGGATAGATAACAATTATTAGAAAAATAATTTTGGTATACCGGTATATGACAGATCACAAGGGGTATAATGACAATGAAAAATGGGAGTTTGCAGGATTCATTCAAAAAATAGTGGAGTGGGGGCACTTCGTATTCACGTTAGCCAGCATAACTCTGGGTAAGGGACTTAAACCCATTCTTTCCTCTGCTTTTTCCAATAATGGGACTCTAACAGCCATTGTTATCCCCGATGGGGTAACCGAGATAGGTGGAAATGCTTTCTCAAATTGCTGGTTATCCAGCATAACATGGGGGAAAGGACTTTTAAAGATTGGGGGCAATGCTTTTGAACAAAACAATTTAACAGAGATAATCATTCCCAATGGCGTTACCTATATTGATGGAAACAACGCTTTTGCCAACAACCCTCTTACAACGATAACATTACCCGCTTCTCTCGCAAGGTACGAGTCTGGCAGAAGTGGTTTTTCCTATGCGTTTTCCAATACGGTTCCGGTGACCGTTACCCGTATTACGGTGCCGACGAATATGGATGAGGGAATGCTGCGAGGATTTCCAGACGGCTTCCTCAACTTCTGGAAAAGTCAGAACAAGGCAGCAGGGACCTATGTGTTAAAAGGCCGTCTTTGGGCCAAGCAGTAGCGGCAGGACCCCGGAAAGATAACCGTTTTATACACTGGGGGAGGAAGGAAGCTTATTTCTTGAACAGGTCGGAATGGGTTCCGGTACGATGGAAAGTAACGGTTTTGGCCGCGCTGTCAATTTCATAAATCAGAACCCAATCGCCCTGAACATGGCAGTCAAGGCTTCCTTCCCACTCGCCGTGCAGAGGGTGGTTTTTGCGCCCGGGCGACAGGGGCTGTTCCGCTGTAATTATGATCATAACTTCATCAAGTTTTGCTATATCCCAACCGCGTCTCGCTGCCAATGCGTAGTCTTTCCTGAATTTGCCGGTATGGATAGGTTCGAGCATGGGTTATTTCTTCAGGTCCGCCAGCATTTCTTCAATGGTATGGTACCTGTTTGCCGGGATTTCCCCGCGCATCATAGCCCTGCCTTCCCGAATAGCAGCGGCGGTTTCGGCGTTGGGCGTGTGGTCAAGGGGGCACTCTCCGTCCATGCCTATATCCTCCCCGACCGGAGCAGGCGTAAAGGCGAGTATAGTCCTCCCTGTGGGTATATCGCGGGGCACGTCAATGGTTAATCTGTGGCTGGCAGGAATTTCAACGGTTTGCTCTATGGTCATGTCCTATCTCCGATACTGGCAAGTATAGCATGAAAAGGGTGAAGGGTGAAGGGTGAAGGGAATCGGACACTCATTCGGCTATATATTGCATAAACATGCATTTCCCCGTATAGTGACGAAAATCCCCAATGTGTCCATAACCGGTTCTGGTGAGGTCTGTGTTGGGGGGACGCCTCACGGGGGAAGGAGCTTTTATGGGAGAACTCAGACTAAAGTCTGTTAAACTAAAGTTCGGCGGACTAAAGTCTGATGAACTAACGCCCGGTGCGGACCAGTGTCATCAGCGCGGTTTGTATCGCCGGGAGGATGAGCATGATTCCTGCGGCATCGGGTTTGTCGCCGATATTAAGGGCCGGGTCTCCCATGCCATTCTTAAACGGGGGCTTGAAGTCCTTGAGCGGATGGAGCACCGGGGCGCGGAGAGCGCCGACAACAAGACCGGCGATGGGTCGGGGGTGCTGCTCCAGATTCCCCATGAATACTACAAAAAGCTGATTCCCGGCCTTCCCGCGCCGGGCTCGTACGGTACGGGCTTGCTGTTCGTTTCCCGGCAGGGTAAGAACAACGGTAAGGCCGATGCCCTGTTTCCGGTTATTTCCAAATATGTTGACGATATTGCGGCCTCTCTGGGACTTTCGGCGCTGGCTTGGCGGGATGTGCCTACCAATACCGGGGTGATTGGCTCCATGGCGGCCTCTGCGGAGCCGCAGGTGTTGCAGCTTGTGCTGGTTTCATCGGACTTAAGGTCCGGGGGTGGCGGGGCGAATACGGCTGACGGCGCGGCCAACGGCGCTCCAGATTTAGAGTTACGGCTCTATATCTTCCGCAAAAAGCTGGAAAAGGCGTTAGGCGCCGGAGCTCTGTCCCCAAACGCGGCCTACTTTCCATCACTGTCAAGCCGGACCATCGTCTACAAGGGGATGCTCATGCCGAACCAGCTTAAGGATTACTATCCCGAGCTGCAGGATGAAGGGGTCCAGACGGCGGTGGCGCTGATCCATTCCCGGTTTTCCACCAACACTTTCCCCGATTGGCCCCTGGCCCAGCCGTTCCGGCTGGTGGCCCATAACGGGGAGATCAACACTATCAAGGGGAACCGCTTCTGGATGGCCGCGAGGGAGGCCCTGTTCGCCCATCCCGTTTTGGGCGCACACCTAAAAGACCTATTCCCGGTAATCGAGCCCGACCGGAGCGATTCCGCCAGTTTTGACAATGTGCTGGAACTGCTGGTTCGTTCTGGCCGGAGCCTGCCCCACGCCCTGATGATGCTTATCCCTGAGTCCTGGAACGACCGGAACCCGATCCCGCAGGAACTCAAAACCTTCTACGAATATCACG
>BNVD01000119.1 GCA_025997835.1 Spirochaetia bacterium | reverse complement strand
AATCTTCCAGAGATTGGGTCATACGCTTCCATGTTGGGGGATTTACCGGAGGATGTCAAGCTATTTTATCTTGTATCCCGCACCCAAAGAAATTGACGGCCCGCTTGTCATGCCTTTAATGCTTTCTGTCCAGTAATCGGCCATACTGTTTTCGTATTTGTTGGGCAGTTTTAAACCGTACAGTACTTCACACCGGATAAAAAAATTCTCTGTTGCCGCATAATCAAAACCGGCTCCAAGTTTTATCCAGAACGCGTTCCAGTATTCACCAAGGTTCGGAACATCGTATCCCTTTGCTTTGACGATTTTCATGCTGTTGTACAGTTTGTTATCCGCATCAGCCAGGGCAACCTGATATGTTGCTCCTGCCAGCGGTGAAATCGTAAACTTTTTGCCGGCTTTAAACGGGTATTTAGCCAAAACAGAAAACTGTAATTGGGTAAAACGGTAGGTGTAGGTTTCACTGCCCGCAAGATCAAAAACAGGAAGTTCGGGGATTTCAACCGTTTGCGTTATATTTGACCACAGAACCGCCGCTTGCGCTTCAACGTAGGTTGCGTCAAAAAAACCGTAGATACCGCAATTAACGGCGTATTCTTTGGTGTCGAACAGCCCCTGGCGCATCGCATCCTGTGTGGGCTCTGTCGGCCCCTTAATGATGCTCTCGAAGGTTGCGCCGGTATAGTCTTTGAACTGGTTGTTAAGGGCCGCATCTTTAAACTGATAGCCGCCGAGAACACCGCCCCCCGCGCTTAGGCTAAAGTCCGGCGCACAAAACGCCTTTGCCGTTATAACAAGCACAAAAAAAGCTGTTATTATCTTTTTCATTTTATTTTCCTTTCTGGTTAATGCCTACTCTAAATAGAGTTTGCGAAGCTGATAGATTTCGTCCATGGTAAGACCAAGACCGCCTGGGTGTTTAATATCCACTGCTGAAAATGTTCCGGCAGCCTGATTCAGTGCGTATGTAAACCGTGCGGTCTGAGGCAGGGGAGCGGTTAAAAATTTGATTACCGCAGCGCTGTTGTCGTAAGAAGCATTTGGGAATACATTTTTTCCGGCTTCGGCACGTTTTGTACCATACAGATAACCCGCCGCAACCGCGGCAGCGCCAGGTCCATAACCGTTAAACGGGGGATTACTTGCCATACCACTTACCGTATAGTTGAGCGTTGCTGTTTCATCTGTAGCTGTTTCCCAGCGGTTTTGCGGAAACGTCTCATCAATATACGTAAACATCGATTCGATATACTCCCGCCGTACGCTTACCAGCGGTTCCAGTTGTGCCCCAAGACCGTTTACCACGGGGGTGTATTTTTCGGCAACATACTGCGCACTTAAGAGATAATCAGAAATGATGGTTTCACGGGGAATACCCAGAGCGCTGTAAAAAAGGGCCGCCGCGATTCCCGTGCGGTCTTTACCGGCGGAGCAGTGAAAGATTACGGGAACCGGCGCTTCTCTAAAAGCGCCGTCCCACCCGTTTTCGTATATCAAGTATCTAAAAAAGTTGTGCATCTGCTGTCTGCCCGATGCCTCGTACGGTGCGGAACCCCCAAAACTCGTCTGGTCTGAAGTGAGCTTTGCCTCCTGTTCCATGAAGTTCCGGTATCCGGCTATCATCACCTTTTCTGTGTCGGCAGCCGACTTGTCGGGGCCGAGGTACTGCGCCATGCTTCCGACAACACCTTCCTCAATGGCAAAGCGGTTGCCGAATTTACCTTCAAGACCGGCAGAAATAGTCGCACTGTGCGCGGCATCGGCGCCAATCCTGGGATACCCGCCGATGGGACTGGGGTCAGTGTCATGTCCCATCAGCGCGCCGGGAATGTCCCGGTCAAGATTTTTTCCGGATCGTTCGGCGGCACGTCCGCCTGACGCGGGCGCGATGCCTCTAAAATCAATTACCGCGCTTATGTGGAATGTGTCTGCCAGATAGGTTATATCACGGTCGGTAAGGAGGCTCAAATCGCCTGAACGGATAATAACACCGTGTTTTACCTGTTTGGGAGTCATGTTTGCCTGAATCGTTGCCGCAGCGCTGCGGAAATTTTCTTCACCAAGAAGGGGACTGGCTACATCTGCGGGAAATGTAAGGCCGCCGGTAAAACCAAATTCAGGAAGCCCTGACGCAATGGAATTCCATATATTGATTTGAATTTGTTTGACACCCATACCGGCGGCTTGTATAACCGTACTGGTATTTGGACCACCCAAATCGGCCCAGACAGGATCAGTTACACCACCGGTAAGCGTTGTTCCCAGTGCCGCTTTCATTTTGTCCCATTCCGCAGGCAAGGTTGCCATTGCCGAAGTATCACCGCCCTGCAGGGCCTTCAGCAAATTCCCGGTTTCCTGAATATCCTGCAATGGCTTCAGTTTTTGGCCCGCATACATGGTGTTGTCGTAGGTTGCGTATCCGCCCAGATCGCGCATGTTGTATACGCCGGCAACCGGTAACAGGCTGCCCGGGGTGGAAGTATCAACTTCTACATCTTGATAGCACGATACCAGTGCCAAAGATGCCAAAAGCAGGAGCGAAAAACGGGCCGTAAATTGTTCTCTTTTCATCGTAAAAATCCTTATGTTGTTACCGGGTACATCAATCGCCCTGCAACTAACTTAGACTATCACGTATAAAAAGTCAGTGTCAAGACAAAGTGATGTAGTTTTACAAAAACTCAACTAAAAAAAGAAATATTCTAATATCCGGGAGTTTATCGGTATATGACAGGGCATGTTGCGATATGTTCCTCAAACCTGCTATACTACCCTCACATAGGAGCAATAGCCGTGTATCAGCAAGTCGATCCCAAAGTGAGTTTCCCCAAGCTGGAAGAAGAGGTCCTGGCCTTTTGGGAGAAAAACAAAATATTTGAGCGGTCCGTCTCCCGGCGGGACGGGGCGGAGGAGTATGTCTTTTACGACGGCCCCCCCTTTGCCACGGGGCTGCCCCACTTTGGGCATTTTGTTCCCAGCACCATAAAAGATATTATTCCCCGGTACCAGACCATGAAGGGCAAGCGGGTAGAGCGGCGCTTCGGCTGGGATTGCCACGGGCTGCCGGTGGAGAACCTTATCGAGAAGGAACTGGGGCTCAACTCCAAGACCGACATCGAGAACTACGGGGTGGAGAAGTTTATCGAGGCCTGCCGCGCTTCGGTGCAGCGCTACGTCAAGGAATGGCGGCAGGTGATTACCCGGCTGGGCCGCTGGGTGGATTTTGATCACGATTACAAGACCATGGATGCCGATTATATGGAGACCATCTGGTGGGTGATGAAGTCCCTCTGGGACAAGGGCCTCCTCTACGAGGGCCACTACATTCTGCCCTACTGCCCCCGCTGCGCCACGGTGCTTTCCAACCACGAACTCAACCTTGGGGGCTATAAGGATGTGCACGATCCGGCGATCACCGTCCGGTTTAAGGTGAAGGGGGGCGCGCCGGGAAGTCATGCGTCAGACCTTAGGGCCGCGAAATCTTCTATAGTAAAGAGCTTTGATGACCACACCTACCTTCTGGCCTGGACCACCACGCCCTGGACCTTGCCCTCCAACCTGGCCCTTACCCTGGGGCCGGACATCGACTATGTGATGGTCCAGGATGGCGAAGACCGCTATATTCTGGCGGAGGCGCGGCTTCCGGCCTACTACAAGAACCCGGCGGATTACGAGATTATCTGGCGGCAGAAGGGGGCGGACCTGATCGGCATACAGTACGAGCCGCTGTTTCCCTATTTTGCGGACGCCGCGGAGCAGAACGCTTTCCGTACCTACCCCGGCGACTTTGTGTCCACAGAGGACGGGACCGGTATTGTCCATACCGCGCCGGGCTTTGGCGAGGACGATCAGCGGGTACTCAAGGGGACGGGGATTCCCGTCATCTGCCCCATCGATGCGGAATGTAAATTTACCTCGGAGGTGAGCGATTACCAGGGGCTGTTCGTGAAGGACGCGGACAAGCCCATCATGGAGCGGCTCAAGGCGGAGGGGAAGCTCGTCAAGCGGGAGCAGATACTCCACGCCTATCCCCACTGCTGGAGATGCGGCAGTCCCCTGATTTACCGGGCGGTGGGGTCCTGGTTCGTCAATGTGGAAAAGATCAAGCAGGATATGCTGGACGCCAATGCGCAGATCTACTGGGTGCCGGAGCACATCAAGGCGGGCCGCTTTGGGAAGTGGCTTGAGGGCGCGCGGGATTGGGCTATCAGCCGGAACCGCTATTGGGGAAACCCGCTTCCCATCTGGCGGTGCCCGGACTGCGGCAAGACCGTCTGTATCGGGAGCCGGGCGGAACTCAAGGAAAAGTCCGGGGTGGAGCTTGCTGATTTACATAAGCAGTTTGTGGATAAGGTTACCATCCCCTGCGAATGTGGGGGTACCATGCACCGCATCCCGGAGGTGCTGGACTGCTGGTTTGAGTCGGGGGCCATGCCCTACGGCCAGCTTCACTATCCCTTTGAAAACAAGGAATTTTTCGACAGCCACTTTCCGGCGAACTTCATCAATGAAGGGCTCGATCAGACCAGGGGCTGGTTTTATACCCTGACGATCCTCGCGGCGGCACTTTTCAAGAAGCCCGCGTTTGAGAACTGCGTGGTAAGCGGGCTCGTGCTGGCCGCCGACGGCAAGAAGATGAGCAAGAGCCTACGGAACTTCACCGACCCCATGGTGGCGGTGAATACCTTCGGCGCGGACGCCATGCGGCTTTTCCTGATGCACTCGTCGGTGGTTAAGGCCGACGACCTCCGGTTCACCGATGAAGGGGTGCGGGATGTGCTTAAGAGCATCATTCTGCCCCTCTGGAACGCCTATAGTTTCTACGTCACCTACGCCACCATCGATAAGGCCGACCCTGCGGGCGCGCCGGATAACCCCTCGAACCCCCTGGATAAGTGGATACTCTCGGTGGCGGAGACATTGGTGGAAAAGGTGACCGCGGCGCTGGATGCCTATGACCTCTCCCGCGCCGTGGACCCGATTCTGGACTTCATCGACCTCCTCAACAACTGGTACATACGCCGGTCCCGCCGCCGTTTCTGGCGCAGCGCGGCGACCGAAGGTCGCACCGATACCGACAAAGCCGAAGCCTACGGCGCCCTCTACGATGCCTTGCGCACATTGATCACCGTGGCCTGTCCCTTCATGCCCTTTATCACCGACGCGATCTGGCGGAACCTCCGCCATGCGGACGAAGCCGAATCGGTGCATTTGCTGGACTTTCCCGTGCCGCGAACGGAACGGCGGGACCCGGAGTTGGAGTTCAAGATGGCGGCGGTGCAGCACGCGGTAAGCATGGGCCGCAGTCTCCGGTCTCAATATAACATCAAGGGCCGCCAGCCCCTGCGGACGGTGGAACTGGTGACCCGGAACCCGGACGAAAAGACGGTGCTGCTGGAGATGGAGGACATCATCCGCGAAGAACTCAACGTCAAGGATGTTGTTTTCCGGGATAACGAGGAAGACCTGGTGGAGTATCAGGCCAAGGCAAACTTTAGGGTATTGGGGAAGGAGCTTGGCAAGGACATGAAGGCCGCCGCCGAGCGCATTGAGGCCCTGAGCCAGGCGGAAATTCAAGGTTTGCTTGAAGGGGCCACCCTTTCCATAGAGGCGGCGGGGAAGGCCATCGACATTACGGCGGAAAAGCTCGATATACGGCGCATCGAAAAGGCCAACCTCAAGGTGCTTAACGAAGGGACCCTCACCGTGGGGCTCGATACGGAGGTGACCGCAGAGCTCTCCCGCGAGGGGGATGCGCGGGACCTGGTGCGGGGTGTCCAAAACCTCCGCAAGGAAAAGGGCTTCGCCGTTACCGACCGGATCACCCTTTCGCTCTTTGGCTCCGACAGGCTCAAAGCCGCATGGGAGGCTTTCGCCGACTACGTGGCCGCCGAGACCTTGGCGGTAGATGTACGGTGGGAAAAGACCGATGGAACGGAACTGGAAGCGGGGGAGGAGAAGTGGCTGGTAAAAATCGGGAAGAACAAGTAGGTAGACACCATTGACAATGTGTATGAAGAAGGTAAACCACGTCAGACCTTTGGTCTGCCAGCACGGACAAAAGAAAAGACAGGCAAAAAACCAGTCCGTCCTGTCTGTGTCCGTTCAGACCGTAGGTCTGCGGTCAGTGTGGTGTCGCCAGTGGCGGCTTGTGGTTTGTTTTCACAAGGTTCCAGTCGCCTTTTTTGCCGCCGCGATTATCCTTGGGGTGTTTGCCTCCTGCGCCTCCGCTCCCCAACGGGGGGTGGACTATACGGATGCAAGCCGGGAATTCGGCGTATTGGACGGGGGGGCGCTGGCGTACTTTTTTGTGGATGTTCCGGCGGCGCGGCCCATTCTGGATCAGGTCTCCCTTGGAGGAACTTCGGGGAAACAGGCCGCCCAAATACTGGACCGGACCAAAACCGCCGTTGGAGCGATCTATCCCGCTGAATCCGGGCGGCGGTATCTGCTGTCCGCCCAAGGCCGGTATCCCAGGTCCGGGGCGAATCTTGCCCTGGGCATGAACGCCTCCTGGAAGAAACAGAGATCCGGGGGGGGGCTCAAGTACTGGCATTCCGATGGCTATGGGATCTCCCTGCGTATCGAACCCCGGCACGCCCTGGTGTCCGATGGGGAACTCTTTGCCCCGCCGGGCCGGGTGACGGTACCGGAAGCTTTCTGGGAAATGCGGGAAGGGGCGGTCATGGCGGGGTGGCTGGGCGATGCCGCCGCACTGATCAACCAGCTTTTGGCCGGTATGGAGATTCCCGTCCAGGTTCCGGCGGATAATCTTATCTTTGCCGTATTTCCCGCCGGGTTTCCGCTCCCCGCCTATAGCGCCGGTACATCCCCGGCGCCGGGTTTTTTACCGTCCAATGGCTGCTTAGGTAAGGGCAGGTCGAATGAACCCTGAGCGATG
>BNVD01000118.1 GCA_025997835.1 Spirochaetia bacterium | reverse complement strand
CGCAGTCAAGATAATAGGATTGCAGGGATAGCCTGAACGATTCGATTTGATTTTTGCAGGTGCTGAATTTGGCGTGGTCTATGTATTTAACCGCAGCAAACCCAACCGCGCCGGAAAGGATCAGCATTATGATTATCGCAACGATGACTTCCACCAGGGAAAATCCGGGATCCCGTTTCAGTTTCATAGTATACCTCCGGCGCGGGTGAGAATGGGCAGGATTACTGCCTGAATAACGATTAACAGATATATTCCGGTAATGATAATAATTGCCGGTTCGATGCATTTGGCGGCGATTGCCCGGACACGGGCGTCCCGCTCCTGAAAATGAGCATAAATAGTGCCGCAGACCCCGGCCATATTGCCGTTCTCGCCGGCAATGGCAAGCCAGCCTGAAATGTACGCGGGAAAAACCGGGTGTTTTCCAAAGGCTTCGGGGAGGCGTACCCCGGACTCATTGTCTTTTTTAATCGAAACCAGCGCCTTGCCGTGCTTTGATACCCCAACGCTGGCAATACATTGGGATAACGCGTCGTGTACTGAAATATTGTTTTGCAGTAAAAACGACAGCAGATAGAATACTTTATTTTCCGGGGAATCCCGTCCGAATATCTGGTAGTATACGGCAAATAAAACACCGCCTGTGATAAACAGGAATATACCGGCGGCGGCTATCCCGGAAACCGCCGAATCAACTACGGCTTCTGTTACCAGGCCGGCTTCAATAAACATGGGTATCCCCTTGAACAGGAGTACCAGCGTTCCTGCAAACGCGATGGTTATGATTATTGCCGGGTACACCATAACGCCCAACAGGTTTTCCCGCGCCTGCTGTTTCCGTTTCAGGTCGGCCAGTATTACTTCCAGCACCGTGTTGATCGTGCCGGTGTTTTCCGCCGCATTGATAAGGGTGCGGTACAGGGGCGCAAAATACACCGCGCCGCCTGATACCGCCTCAAGGCCGTCTGAAAAGCTGCGCCCTTTTTCCATTACCGCACGGATTTTTTGGGCGCAGATGCGGACCGCCGGGTCAATGCCCTTGCCGGCAAGGATGTGCAGCGCGTCAACCAGCCCGGTATTTCCTTTGACCAGCGAATGGAGCATATCGACAAACTGGATGGTGCGGGAATTCCGGCTCATTGCGGCGCCCCCAATTCACGCTGTACTTCTTTTCCGGTGGTAATGCCCCGGGATACTTTTTCCTCTGCGTCATCATACAGCGTCCGGTGGCCGCTTTGCGCCAGGGTGTGCCGCATATCCTCGGCCAGTATGCCCCGGCTGATACTGTCGGCCAAGGTAGTTGTTATGAGCAGTATTTCGGCGATTACCGTTCTGCCTGAATAGCCGGTTCCCACACAGGCAGGACACCCCGCAGCGTTACAGGCGGTGCAGCGTTTTCTGATTAAGCGCTGGGCGATAACCGCTTTAAGTACCGCCGCAATCTCGTAAAAGGGAAGCCCCATGTTGTGCAGCCGGAACACCGATTCGCTTGCGTTGTTGGTATGCAGGGTCGCAAACACCAGGTGCCCGGTCATGGCCGCCCGGATTGCAAGTTCCGCGGTTTCAATGTCCCGGATTTCCCCGACCATAATAATGTCCGGGTCCTGCCGGAATATACGGCGGAGGGCGGCGTCGAAGGTAAGCGACAATTCCTCGTTTACCTGTATCTGGGTGATACCGTCTATCCGGTATTCTACCGGGTCCTCAATCGAGATAATTTTTATGGCGCTGGTATGCAGTTCTTTGAGCACGGCGGCCAGCGTGGTGGTTTTTCCCGAACCGGTCGGCCCGGTTACCAGAATCAGCCCCGATGTCATGGACAGTATGGTTTTAATGTGCTCCTGATGCCCGGCGGAAAAACCAAGCGCCTCCACGGAAAGGGGAACATCGGAGCGGTTCAGCAGCCGCAGTACGATTGATTCCCCCCATATCGCCGGGATAATCGAAATACGCGCATCCAGTGAATAGTCGCTGGTCTGTAACGCGAGATGGCCGTCCTGGGGCCGCCGGTTTTCGATGGTATTTAACCGGGCCAGATACTTTAACCGGGCCGAAACTTCCAGCGCCCGTTCCTGCGTAATGGTTCTGATAAACACCAGCATACCGTCAATACGAAACCGTATCTGTGCGTTTTCTTTTTCCGCTTCGATATGAATATCGGAAGCGTTTTTTGCCAGCGCTTCAAGAAAAATACCGTTCAGCGTATTAACCGCCGGCGCGTCTTTCGCTATTTTATCAATAGCCGAAGCGCGGCGATCTTCATTGGCCGCTGCCGGCGTGCCGCCCGGGTTTTCTTCCCCATACAGCCGTGACAATTTGATGTTAAATTCTTCCGTGGTGATTGCGGTAAACCCGCACTGATACTGCGGATACTCTTTTTTTATCCGCGCCTGCAGGACGGTATCTTCGGGATGCAGCATACCTAAGCTGATATTTTTATCATCACTGCTGTTGATGACAATTCCGTTGGCGGCGCAGAATACCGGGGAAAGGGAGATTGCAGTCATCGGGCGGCCTCCAGAAAGGGAGCTACGAACCGATCGTAAATTGAGGCCGCAAGCCCCGCATACCGGACATCGGCCAGGCCGAGCCGCCGCCCGGAAAGGAAAAAGGCAAGGGAAAAGACCAGCAAGCCCAGGGCGCACCCCAGCGCGGCGGTGAGGGCGGCCGTTGGGCCCCCGAAGATCAGCTGGCCCAGACAGGATACGGCGATGGCCGCCCAGAGCCGAGGGAGGGAGCC
The DNA here is from genome assembly GCA_025997835.1 of Spirochaetia bacterium. GTDB lineage: Bacteria > Spirochaetota > Spirochaetia > Treponematales > Breznakiellaceae > BNVD01. The sequence continues at coordinate 4,177 of BNVD01000118.1, read as the reverse complement.
GGTTTTGGCGTCGGTAAGGGCGGCGTATATAGAAAAGAAGATGTAGATATAGCGAAAAATGGCATAGGTATGCATACGTTTGTCCCGGCACAGCTCCAACTTTTATCATAGCACAAAAAATCTCTAATGGCAATAGTTTTCACGCTATTGGCTTGACAAATTGATTGGGCGGGTGTAGAGTGGGCTTATACATCACGACGAGCGGCATTAGGGGATTATGACCCGGCAATATTTTGCGATAAGGAGTGAGATTATGAACGCGAGAACATTTCAACGGAAACTGGGGTTAATTGGGGGGCTGATCTGTGGGCTTATGGTTTTGGCTTTTATGGGGTGCACATCTCCGCCGGAGGGTATAAATAAACTTCCGGGTGCAGCAGATGACCAGAATACAGCGGGAAATGAGGCATCGGACAACGCCCAAAAATATAAGAAGTTTTCTGACCTGATCCGGAATACATTGGCATACTCGGCGCAAATGGGTGACCCGGTATTGGCGACAATCGGAACCTATATCTTTGAGGAGACCGACATAACGATACCGGGCAGTTCTTTCAGCCTTACCCGGCAGTATCTGAGCGAGGGTACGGTGGGTGGGAGCATCGGCGGCGCATGGGCGTATGGCTTGGACAGCCGGATTATCCGCGGGATAACGCCGCTTATCCCGCCTCCGCTGGACAATGAAATACAAAGTGAGTTAAACGATCTTCAAGGATACGCCGGCCGGCCGCTGGAAACTATGAGCGATGGCGAGTTTGAAAATCTGGTAAATTCCATGCACAATGTAAATCTCCGCAGTTTCCCCACAACCCGAGGTACGGTCATGGACTATTTCAGGTCGTATAAGGCAATGAAACTCATCGTAAACCGCGCTGCGGCGTTACACGCGAAGAACGCGCTTGCGCTCTTTGCGGGGTCGCCGGCGTTTTACGAGGAAATCGGCAACGAGAACCTCACGCTGATTGACGAGCGCGGAACTCCCACCGTGTTCATCGCCGAAGGGAGCGGCGTGTGGCTGCCCGAGAACAAAAACGCGCGGCTTACCATGCGCCTTGAAAGCAGGGACGGCGGCGATGCGGAAACGGCGGCGGGTTTTATACTGCATGTTAAAGGCGGTATCAAAAAACAGTACAACGGCGACGGCTTATTGACGGTAATAGAAGAATTAAATGGAAACAAGGTTACGCTTAGCCGCAACGCAAGTGGAAAGGTCACCAAAATCACCGGACCGCACGGGAGCGAATGGACTATAAGCTACAGCGGGAGTGTCATCAGCCGGATAAGCGGCCCGGCGGGGCAGTCGGTGAGCTACGGATATACCGATACGGACGCGGAGGGCGGTAAACTGCTCGCCTCGGTCACGGATAGCGCCGGGGACACGGTGCGGTACACCTATGAAGGGGGGCGGCTCAAGGGGATCGTGAAGCCGGACGGCAGTTATATTGAACTGGAGTACGGATTGGACCGGGCGGGAGGGGAAAAGCTGGTAACGATGACCACCCACGAGGAGGGGGCAAGCGAGCAGTTTACGTATGGTGAAGGGGTAACGACCCATATCAACCATTCCGGTGTAATTACGAAGTATTATTTTAACGAACACTACCAGACAACAAGGGAAGAAGCGCCGGGAACCGGGATGGTAAAGACCTACCGGTATAACGATGAGACCGGATTACTGGCAGAGGAAACGGTCAACGGCCAAACGGTACGGTATACCTACGACGGGCGGGGGAACGTTACGGCGAAGCGCTATGGAGACGGCAGCACCGAACAATGGACCTGGAATACCCATGACCAGATAACGAGCTACCGGGACCGGGACGGCGTGGTAACGGCATGGACCTATAACGGCGCGGGAAATTGTACCCGGATAACCCAGGGGGGGATGACAATCTTTACCGGGACGTATACCGCCAACGGATTATTAGGCGAGAGCCGGGAAGGAAACCGGGAAACGGTACGGTATGGGTATGATAGCCGGGGATATCCGGCAAACCGAAGTGTAGTGATAAATGGAGCCGAAATCCGGGAAACTTGGGTACATGACGCACTGGGGCGGGTAACGGAATACCGGGACGGGCTGGGGCGGGTATGGACTCACGAATACGCGCCAAACAGCCGGACCATGACAAGCCCTATGGGACTGGTAACAACATATGCATATAACAACCGGAAAGATTTAGTACGGATAACGGAACGGGATACGGTAACCGGAGAGGTTCGGGAACAGACCATCGGGTACGACAAGCGGCATTTACCCATCTCCATAACCGATGGGGCGGGTAATGTGACCCGCTATGACTACCGGGAGGACGGTCTTCCGGTTAAACAAACACGAGGTCCTTGGGTAGGGGAAATCGGGTATGACGCTGGGGGTCGCCCGGTGAGTATAAGCCGGAGCATGATTGGCAGCGGCGAGAAATATACGGAGCAGTATACGTACAGTTGGCAGACCGGCGGGGAAGAACTGGTGGGGGTCCTGTTGCCCAAGGCAGGGGGTGGAACCGAACAAACCAGATACCGCCTTGACGCATGGGGCCGGGTAACATCGGTAACCAATGCCTTAAACGAAGAAACGAGCCGGACAATCAGCGGCACCGGTAGGGTTACCACTGAACAGGGGGCATCCGGGGGCCGATATAGTTACACCTATGACGGCACTGGGCGGCTTGTTGGGGCCGGGCGGGAGAACGATAGGGCGGTCACGGTAACCTATAACGCTGATGGGACTATCGCCACCAAAACGGACCGGAACGGCAGCACAACCCGCTATGAATACGATGGGCGGGGCCTGGTGACGAAGGAAATAACGGCTCAGGGGGAAAAGCGGTACGGGTATGATAGGGCCGGGCGGGTCATCCGGGCGGAGACGGTAACGGCGAACAGCGCGGAGCCGGGAAGTGGAACGTATTACACCGATTGGGTTTATCAGGACACGAACCGGACGGTAACCGTTACCGAAGGGGGCGTGTATGCCTCGACATGGTATCTGAATGCCTGGGGCGAAGTGACAAAAAAAGCAGATGGTCTGGGTAATGAACGGAGCTTGGCCTATAACCGGGCCGGGCAACTGATAAGCGAGAAAGACAGCTACGGAAAAGAGACCAAGTATGTCTGGAATGAGATAGGTAAACTGGCGAAAAAAACATACCCGGATTTGACCACGGAAACCTACACCTACAACCATTTGGGGCAGGTATCGACGATAACCGATGCGGCGGGGGTCCAATGGGAAGGGGTCTATGATGAAGCGGGGCGGCTCCGGAAAGAGACCGGGAGGCCGGGGCTCAACAAGGAATACCGTTACGATAGCCTTGGGCGGATTGTGGAAGTGAAAACCGGCGGGGAAGTAACCGGGCGTTACAGCTATAGCAACCGGGGCCGCCAAGCTACCTTTACCGATGGGGCGGGAAATACTTTTCAGTTTGAAAAAAATGAGTTTGCGGAACTGGTCGGTGAGACGAACCGGCTTGGAGACCGCGAGACCTATAGCTACGACAAAGAAGGACGGCCAATTAGTATTGCAGAATATTCGGGCAAGCAAGTCCGTGCGGTATATAGCGATGCCAGCGGGACTACCTCGATAGAATATAGTGACGGAAGCAGGATTGTGAAAGTTCTGGACCGTGCGGGGAATACCACGAGCGTAAGCGGGGAAACCGGGACAATCCGGTACCGGTACGATGCCGGGGGCAAGTTGGCGATCCAAAACGATGAAACCAGCGGCGAGCGCACCGAGTACCGGTATGACCAGGCCGGGCGGCGCATCCAGATGGTAAGCGGTAACCGGGATGTACGCTATACCTATGGGAAAAATGGTGAACTGCTGCGGGTGCTGGACAATAGCCAGCGGCTTTCGGTCCAGTATGAATATGATACGATGGGCCGCGAGACCCGGCGTACCTTTGGAAACGGCGTAAAACAGGAAACCCAATACGATAGTATAGGCCGGACGGTCATGATCCGGGAACTGGACGCACGGGCTGATCTGCTCCGGGCGGAGGGGTATGTGTATGACACCTTGGGGCGGCGTACCCATAGCGTGGATGAACAGGGGCAAGTAACCCGGTACGAATACGACAACCAGTCACAGCTGGCGGCGGTATGGTATCCCTATAGTGAGGAAAAAAGTCTTGGGGACCGGAAAGAAGCTGAAGAAGCGGGGCTGTACTTTACG
>BNVD01000117.1 GCA_025997835.1 Spirochaetia bacterium | reverse complement strand
CAATTTTGACGTTGGGGGCATCGGGACACTGGTTGATATACTGATAATAGGCGTAATAGGCCAGATTGTACTGACTTTGGTTGATATAATACTCGGCAACATCAAAAATATGGGATTGATCCGTATCGGCGCTGCTTTTCAGGGTCAGCCGGGTCAGGGCTTCGTCAAAATATCGCAGTTGTTTGGAAAAATAGCCGATAATTTTCATCGCCAGCGTGGTATTACTCTGTATCAGATTGATATATTGGTCCTTTTTGACCGAAATCAGGACACAATCGGTAACGGCCTGGACCGTTTCAATGCTGCTATGCCCGGACATGGTGGACACGACCCCAAAGTAGTCCCCCGGCCCCAGGATATTGCCCCCCTCCTCCTCAACAACCGCTATCTGCTTGGAAATTCGGACCTTTCCCTGCCGGATAATGTAAAAACGATCGGCGTTCTGCTTCCCTTCGAGAATGATATACGCATCCTGGGCGAAATTGACAAACGCAAGCTGCAACTGTTCCGGCATGATCTTCCTTTCTGGTTAGTATTATGAGATGCTTTCGGGATTTGTCAACGTTATTACCGGGATTACCGGTTCGGTAAGCTCTATCGCGGCGGGGAAATCTTCCACCTGAAGCAGCACCGTTTCGCCGTCCATCTGGGCCAGGATGGGATATATGCCTGAAAACTCCACCCGGCTTGCGTTAAATAGCAGAGCTTCCGGTTTGTCTATGTGGGTACCGGTGGCAAAAAGCTCCTTGAGGGCCACCTTTCGGAGCAGGGACATCTGCCGCAGCATACAGACGTTGCGGTCATCGGGGAGTATCTTCTTGTGGGAACCGTAGGTCCGCTTGCCACTGGCCCCCACTGCCAACAGGAGGGGTATGTCCCGGAAGGACGTTTCTTCGATACCCCCGGCATTAAAGGCGCGGATGTCCATAGGGCCCACATGGTAGAGCCGGTCATAGAGCAGGGAAGCGATGTCCACCCATAGTTTGTAGGAATCGCCGGGGAGCTTGCCCTTCATCTTGTTGGTCATGTGGGTAACAAACGCGTCGAGCCCGACAGAAAGGATGTTGAACGCGAGAAACGGGCCTTTACCGGCAGTGGCGGTGGTTAAACGCAGGGCACGGGCCTTATCGATTCGGGTGGGGCAGATGAGGAGGTCCAGGGCATCCGAAAGTTCCCAGGAATCGGCGCCGTCGTTACCGGTCCCCATAGGGAGGCGGAGTACGGCGATGTTCTCCAGGCTTGCGCGTTGCGGACCCTGACTGGCGGCGTACAGGGCGGTCTGGACTTCCAAACTGGTACCGTCCCCTCCCGCACAGATGATGAGGTGAAAGTCGGACCTGCGGTCCGACCGCAGGTCCGACACGATACGGACGGCGTGACCGGGGGCATTGGTGGCGATGAGGCCCGCATTGGACAGGACCGCAGGGACCGAAGCCGGGTCCTGGGTTTTCGCGGTTTGGGAGGGACCCGCCCCGGAACGCAGCGGGTTCGCCCGGGCCTTTTCCACGGCGGCTTCCAGCTCCGCACGGTGCTTTTTCCACCGTGAAGGGATGGTGAAGCCCCCGGCTGTAGGGTTGGCGATAATGGTCCACCGCAGGGAGCGTCCCGGCGCAACGAGGGTATGAGCGCAAATCTCAGCCATGTACTGGGCAAATATCTCAAGGTTCATACGTTAGTTTACACCGTGACGGCGCTAAAAGCAAATGGAAGCCGGTACACCTTCATCATTGCCCTTGATTGGGCTGGTTCTGCTGGTTTTCGGCCCAGAGCTTTTCGATGATTTCCCGGTTATCAAGGAGGGAGCTTAGCGGCTGGCCGTGGTGGAGCCGGGAGATGATCTGGGCGAAAAGTTTCGTGATGTTCACGCTGATGTACCATTCACGCTTTAAGAGCTCTTCCTGATAGACGGCGTTGGTCCCGATGATGCGGTAGAAAAGCCCATCGCGGTAGGCGTTGTCGAAGTATTCAATGGCATTGCCGGAAAACAGGGGCAGGCTGATGGCGCAGATCACCTTTCCCGCCCCCTGCTCCTTGAGGAACTGCATCGCCTTGAGGAGCGTACCCCCGGTACCCAGCATGTCGTCGGCCATAAAGACGGTTTTGTCCCGCACATCGCCCAGCAGTTTGATCACCGCGATGTTGTTTTCCAGAGCATCCCGGCTCACCTTGGAGTAATCCCGCTCCTTGTAGAGCAGGGCCAGGGACTTTTTGAACGCCGTGGCGTAGAACTTGTTCCGGTCCACCGCCCCCGTATCCGGGGAGACCACCACAAAATCACCCTTCTGTATTTCGCTTATTTTGGCAAGCTGCCGGGTTATCTGATAGCTGGCGTGGAGGTTTTCAAGACGCATACAGTTAAAGCCGTTGCCAATTTCCCGTGAGTGGATATCCAGCGTGATGATCCGGCTTACCCCCAAGCTTTCCAGAATATACCCGATGCGGTTGGCGGTTACCCCTTCCCTACCCTTCTTCCGGTGCTGCCGGGAATAGGGGTAGATGGGAACCACCAGGGTAACATGAGACGCCCCGGCCTGCTTCACCGCGTCCACGGTTACAAGGATGGTCATCAAGTGATCGTTTACCGAAAGGGCTTTCTTGACCGTCCCGTCGTTAAAACTCACCGGGTAATGATTTTCCACGTCCTGAATGATATAGACATCCTTACCCCGGATAGATTCCAGAATCTCCGCCTTGATCTCCCCGTTGGGGAACAGGGAAAACCGGGCCGGCGCCTTTATTTTGGGAACATGGGGATTCACCAGCCCGTCGGAACCGGCCGCGTCATGGATAAAGTTGAGCCGCTGCATCACCGTAGTCGTATCCAGAGCATACTTTTTTGCCAGGGACGCCACGGTTTTGGTAAACCGGTGGTGATAGTACTGCTTTAGATGGAAGATCACCTCATCGGCAAAAACTTCCCCCCCGGGACAGGCGATAACGGCAAGATTGGCGGGGCTGGAATGATTCATGGGTGGTTATGTGATAGCATATACGGGGCGCTTGTTCAAGTGCTCGCATAAGCGGGCATATACAGGCGATCCTGTATTGAGGAGCCGTCAACTAGGAGCCTGTCGCGCTTGTGGCCGCAAAGAACCTGCTATTAAAGGGCTCCTGCAGAAACTTCGTTTCTGAGCGGAGTTTGCAGGGTAAAAATCGGCTTGAAAGCCGATTTTTACTATTGAATTGCACGAAGTGCAACAAACTCCTAGTACAACCAGGCGGCGGGCCTTGTAAACAGTCCCTTTGCGGTTATACTGAGTTTGCAAGGAGTCCCGAATGAACAAACAACACATAACCATTGATATTCCGCAAGGTCTGGAAGGCCATATTGCCGCGGCCCAGATAGAGCGGGAGGTCAAACGTTTTATCGCCATGAAATGCTACGCCGACAAGAAAATCACTATTGGCATGGCAACCCGGTATGCTGGGATGAACCGTTACGAATTTGAACAGTATCTCACCAACTATAATGTCCCCTGTTCCCTGCTTGAATACGATGACGTGATGGCTGACCTCGAAAAGATGAACGGCGCCGTCGTTCCGGCGCGGTAATCAATGGTTATTGTTGCCGATACCGGGGCTCTTATTTCACTTGCCCTTGTTGACCATCTCGAACTTCTGCAAATCCTGTACGGCGCCGTTTATATTCCTGAAGAAGTCTGGCGGGAAATCACCGTCTACATTGAACCGATGCATATTCCGCATGTGTATGATCTCCAAGAGTGCATACGACCAGTAACCGGCCCGAATCCCTTTGCCGGCATTATGCACGGCGGAGAAGCTGAGGCGGCTTGTTTGTACCGGGAGCTTAACGCCGATTACCTGATAATAGATGATTGGGAGGCCCGCCTGATAGCCGAAGCTAACGGCATTACCTGTATCGGGGCGATTGCCGTTTTACTGGAAGCAAAAAACCGTACTCTTATTGGCCCCTTACGTCCACTTTTTACCATTCTTTTAGCGCACAATCGCTATTATAAAAAGAATCTCCTCAACAGTCTGCTTGTCCGGTTTGGTGAAAAACCGCTGGAGGAGTAACATTAAAAATTCATGCTATCTGTGAGGATAGTGTGGTTTTCCTGTCTGGTTCTTGATCCCTTTGAAAAATGCCCTTAAGCGTTCCCATTTGGTACTAACACAAAGGCATTACTCATTTTTGGCTTTGCCGTTCACATCTTCCCTGTTCTGTTTTCCGGCCCTATCCAAGCAACGGGGTCTGTATCTCCGCTGCCCTGTATGCCGCGTAAGCAGCTTCTCTACCGCCTACGCTCCGTACAGACCCCGATACTGCGTCGAACTCTTAGGAGCTCGTAACTCCTAAAGGAGTTCGTAACTCCTTTAGGAGTCCGCACTCAGGGACACACAACCCGGAAACCGAGGTCGTAGTACCTGCCATCGGGGACGCTGCTGGAACGGTAGGCCACCCCGCAGTAGAGTGCACCGTAGCTCCAACTACCGCCCCACATGACCCGGCCAGTGCCCGAAGAAATGTCCCAGCACCATTCCCATACATTCCCGCTCATATCATATAGATCGGCACTGTTTGCGGCTCTCGTCTTTACCGCATGGGTCGCACTGCCTGAATTGGCATCATACCACGCATAATCACCTAATTCCCCAACTCCTGTTCCCGCTGTATTGGTCCCCGCATAGGTATATGTCCAAGGTGTGCTGGTACTGGGTACTCCGCCTCGGGCCGCATATTCCCATTGCGCTTCCGTTGGCAGCCTGAATCCATTGGCGGTAGTACTAAACGTTGCATTTTCCGCTTTTCCGCTTCCCCCAGAGACTCCGTTCCCTTCGCTTTCCCGCAGAACTTTTGTGCCGTCGGTAAAATCACTTGTCCCCGCAAGATAGTAATACGGCGCGAGGCCCTTGGACTCGCTGTAGGCGTTGCTCCATACCACCGCATCCCGCCAGCTTACCGTCGTTACCGGCTCCTGCTGTGCCGTAGTCGGCGCGGCTCCAGCGGTCCCGTCATGGCCTTCACAGCCTTCATTCGCAAAGATATACCCCTTATTGGTCTTTGCCCATTCCTTTACCGCATACCACAGTTCATACGTTACTTCCGTTTCGCCCATCTTAAACGCGGGTACCGGAACATTGGTGCTGGAAGCGTTAATAAAAGGGCCTCCAAAGTTTCCCGTGCTTACGGTTACCGTTCCGGCGGGAATGGATACCAGGGTATACGAAGGCCATGACGAGGGGGTTGCCGTTTTGGTTGTCCCGGCACTGGTGTTACCGATGGTATCAACCGTCTTTACGGTAAAGGTATACTCCGTTTCATTGGTCAGGCCGGTAATCGTGGCGGTTTGGGTTCCCTTGGTAACCTCTACCGCCGGGACTGTGCCGGGTGTATACGTGATTACCGCTTTTGCGAAGTCGCTGTCCGCAGGCTCAGTCCAGGTAAGGACTACCTGCGCGTTTTCGGCGGCGGCGTTTAAGCCGCTTACTTCCGCCGGGGCGGTAGTATCCGGGATAACCGGGTTTACATCTCTAATCTCCAGTACGGTAGAAAGGTTACCCGCCGCATCTTCCACAACGATATACGCCGTGTTGGTGGAAGATGCCGTAAGACCGGTTACCGGGATGGTGTTTTCCGCCGCCAGTGCAGGGGCGGTTCCGTGTATGCCGGAATTTGCCGCTTTTACTGTCGCCGCTGTGGGCGCAGAAACACCGGATGCCAGTACCACGTAATAGTACGTTCCCGCTTCGCCGGAGGTAAATTTGAGGGTGGCGGTAGTTCCCACTGTGGTGGACAGATCGCTTACACTGCCTGAGCTTAACACCGGGGCGGTAGTATCCGGGACAACCGGGTTCACATCGCTAATAGTCAGCACTGCCGAAAGGTTACCCGCCGCGTCCTCCACAACGATATACGCCGTGTTGGTAGAAGCCGCCGTAAGACCGGTTACCGGGATGGTATTTTCCGCCGCAGTTGCCGCTGCCGTTCCCTTTGCTACCGCAGTACCTTGTGCTTTCACGGTTGCCGCGTTAGGCGCAGATACACCGGATGCCAACACCACATAATAGTAGGTTCCCGCTTCACCGGAGGTAAATTTGAGGGTGGCGGTAGTTCCCGCTGTGGTGGATAGATTGCTTACGCTACCCGCGCTCAACACCGGGGCCGTAGTATCCGGGGTTCCCGACACTACCGGGTTTACACCATTAATAGGCAGCACGGTCGAAAGGTTACCCGCCGCATCTTCCACAACGACATACGCCGTATTGGTGGAAGCCGCCGTAAGGCCGGTTACCGGGATGGTGTTTTCTGCTGCCAGTGCAGAGGCGGTTCCGTGTATACCGGAACTTGCCGCTTTTACTGCCGCCGCTGCGGGCGCGGTACCACCTGCCGCCAGTACCACGTAATAATAAGTTCCCGCTTCACCGGAAGTAAATTTAAGCGTGGCGGTGGTTCCCGCTGTGGTGGATAGATCACTCACACTGCCTGAGCTTAACACCGGGGCGGTGATGTCGTCATCGCCGGTAGTCTTGGGGCACCCGGTAAAGAGAATTACCAGCACCGCCAATACAATACTCATTCTGTACACGTTCTTCATACAATGCTCCTTTTGTTTGTATGGATATATAAAAAAGCCGCTATTCCCCCATACGGAGGACAGGCGCGGCGTTTTTTCTAAAAGATGAGGCAGTTCCAAAATTAAGAATTTAACCACAGAGGGCACGTCAGACCTTCGGTCTGCGAACACGGAGTTTTCTCTGTGTTCTCCGTGGTTTATCTTCTTCAGTTTTTCATTTTGGAACTGGCTCAGATGAGAAAATATACCTATTAGGGGCTTGACAAAGAATTTCGGGCTTATATAATCGTCGCGTGTCGCGTGTCGCGTGTCGCGTGTCGCGTGTCGCGTGTCGCGTGTCGCGTGTCGCGTGTCGCGTGTCGCGTGTCGCGTGTCGCGTGTCGCGTGTCGCGTGTCGCGTGTCGCGTGTCGCGTGTCGCGTG
>BNVD01000116.1:5000-7042 GCA_025997835.1 Spirochaetia bacterium | reverse complement strand
GGCGGTAACAACGCCGGGGCGGTATCCCTATGTGCCGGACCGGCAGGCAGAGTATTATATCAATCTGGCCGGCGGGCGGGATGGTTTAAATAACAACGGGCGTGGGGTAACCATAACCGATATGCATAGCAAGAAAGTGAAAGATAATGTCGTGATAGAGACCGAGATGATGATCACCGTCCCGAAGAACCGGGTTACGGCAGTTATCGGTGAGTATACGCCATTGATCACCACCATTTTGACGCTCATATCGACAACACTGTCGATACTCGCCGTTACCGGTGCCTTAAACTAATAACCAAATATACCCGTAGGAGCCTGGCAGTATACATCCGTCTTGACAGCCCCCGGCGCATCCCCCATACTCACCTCATGACGAGCGCCGATAAAATTACCTCCGTACGGTTGATTCTCGCCCCTGTTTTTTTCATCATTTATCTTCTTCCGGGTTTTGAGTTGCCCTTCGGTCTCTCTCAGATATGGTTCGCAGGTGGTTCCCAATGGACTATCCCCATCTTGTGGGCTTTATTCATCATTTCCGAAATAACCGATCTGGTCGACGGCAGGGTAGCCCGCAAACAAAACACCGTCGGCGATTTCGGCAAACTGTACGACCCCTTCGCCGATGTCCTGGTGCGAATCACTTACTTCCTCTGCTTTGTTATTGATGGAATCCTGCCCGTAATCCTGTTCCTGCTCGTTCTCTACCGGGAATTCGGCATCCAGTTTCTTAGGGTATTGATGATGAAGAAGGGCATCGCCATGGGGGCCCGCTGGGGCGGCAAAATCAAAGCCTTCACCTACATGATAGCCGGCGCCTTTGCTCTTCTCGCCTCAAGCGTCCGCCGTCTGGATATCGAAGGCCTTTGGTTCAACATCTTCCATACTGCCGCTGTCGGCATTTTCGCCATTTCTGTCGTAATAGCCCTGGTTTCCTTTGCCGATTATCTGGTCCTTTACCGAAAGACGGAATAAAAAAGCAAAATTTGAGCAAAAATAAGCGCAAAGCCCTTGACCAATCATGATGGAACAGGTATATTACTCCTTGTCACCCGTCAAACGGTGTATGGTTTCGATGTACCGGATTCGTTGTCGTTTATTCAAAGATATAAAGAAACAACACGGAATGCAGTCGGCCCAAAACGGGTGAAATTTTCAGGATGAATCAACGCCGCAAGGCTTGACAGAGCGCGGACACGTATAGTAGAGTCTGCAAACCCGCTCAAAACGGCGGGTGTAAGGACGGGGAGCGTACCGGAAGGTGCAACCCCCACGATATTTGGCATTATAGGGAAGGGGAGTGACGAAGCTTCGCTTCGTCTTGGGGAACCAGTAGGTTCTCCAGGGCTAAAGCGGGGTGGAATCAGGAAGAAAGAGGCGGTTCCGCGTAAGCGGAGCCGCTAAATGAAAACACGCAAGTGTTTTCATCAGCCAGCAGAGGTGTCAGGCTAAAGCCTGTTGGGCTAAAGCCTGTTGCCGAAGCAAAGCGTAACAGGGAATTGTGTTATAACAATTCCCCGTCAATTAAGAGGAAGGGATGGCGGAGCTTCGGTTCCGCCGCAATATTGGCGCAAGCTGATATTGCATGGCATATCGGGAGTTTGAAGACCCGGTAGGTCATACTCACAAGGTATATTCTTTCGGCCTTCGGGTCGTTAGAAAATATATCATGGAGAGTTTGATCCTGGCTCAGAACGAACGCTGGCGGCGCGTCTTAAGCATGCAAGTCGAGCGGCAAGGGGAGCAATCCTCCTAGAGCGGCGGACTGGTGAGTAACGCGTGGGTGATCTACCCTGGGGTTGGGGATAGCCATTAGAAATAGTGGGTAATACCGAATACGGCCGTGAGACTATGGTTTTACGAAGAAAGGGGCTACGGCCCCGCCCCGGGATGAGCCCGCGTCCCATTAGGTAGTTGGTGAGGTAAAGGCCCACCAAGCCGGAGATGGGTAGCCGGCCTGAGAGGGTGAACGGCCACACTGGGACTGAGATACGGCCCAGACTCCTACGGGAGGCAGCAGCTAAGAATATTCCGCAATGGAC
>BNVD01000116.1:0-2500 GCA_025997835.1 Spirochaetia bacterium | reverse complement strand
TGTCGTAGACCCGAAGCCAAGCGATCTAGATATGAGCAGGTTGAAGCTCAGGTAAAACTGAGTGGAGGACCGAACCCTAGTCTGTTAAAAAAGGCAGGGATGACTTGTGTCTCGGAGCGAAAGACTAAACAAGCTTGGAAATAGCTGGCTCTCCCCGAAATGCCTTGAGGGACAGCCTCATCAAAATCTCTACGAGGTAGAGCACTGGATGGACTAGGGGGCTTCACCGCCTACCAAACCCAATCAAACTCCGAATGCGTAGAGACAACTGATGGGAGTGAGACTGCGGGCGACAAGGTTCGTAGTCGAGAGGGAAACAGCCCAGACCGTCAGCTAAGGTCCCCAAATACCGCTAAGTGTAAAATGATGTGTGATGGCGAAGACAGCCAGGATGTTGGCTTAGAAGCAGCCATCATTTAAAGAAAGCGTAATAGCTCACTGGTCGAGTCATGATGCGCAGATAATGTAACGGGGCTAAGCGGTATACCGAAGCTACGGGTTCAGTAAGCAATTATTGGACGGTAGGGGAGCATTCCATGGACCGATGAAGGTGATCCGGGAGGATTGCTGGAGGGGATGGAAGAGAGAATGCAGGTATAAGTATACGAAAAGAGGGGTGAGATCCCCCTCCGCCGAAAGCCTAAGGATTCCTGGGTAAAGGTCATCTGCCCAGGGTAAGTCGGCCCCTAAGACGAGGACGAAAGTCGTAGCCGATGGGAAACGGGTTCATATTCCCGTACCTTAGTACATTTTTATGGGGTGACGCATGAGGTGAAACCCGGCCGGGCGACGGTTGTCCCGGTCGAAGTGGCGAGCTGTTGAGGGGTACAGGAAAATCCGTATCCTGAAGTGAGCCATGACAGCGAGTGGACCTACGGGAAAGCGAAGCGGGCGTAATCACGGTGCCAAGAAATAACCTCTAAAGCCAGGTGTATTAAGACCGTACCGTAAACCGACACAGGTAGGCGGGATGAGAAATCTCAGGCGCTCGAGAGAACTCGCGTTAAGGAACTCGGCAAAATGCACACGTAACTTCGGGAGAAGTGTGACCTCTGGGTGTTTAGCAATAAGTATTTGGAGGTAGCATAAAGCAGTCCCAGGCGACTGTTTACCAAAAACACAGGCCTCTGCGAATCAGCAATGAGACGTATAGGGGCTGACACCTGCCCGGTGCCGGAAGGTTAAGGGGAGCGGTTATCCGTAAGGAGAAGCTGTGAACTGAAGCCCCGGTAAACGGCGGCCGTAACTATAACGGTCCTAAGGTAGCGAAATTCCTTGTCGGGTAAGTTCCGACCCGCACGAAAGGTGTAACGATCTGGGAGCTGTCTCAACGCGAGACTCGGTGAAATTTATGTACCGGTAAAGAAGCCGGTTACCCGTGGTTAGACGGAAAGACCCCGTGAACCTTCACTGTAACTTATCATGGGGACTTGATGCGGCATGTGTAGGATAGGTGGGAGACTATGAAGCATGGGCGTTAGCTTGTGTGGAGTCGCCGGTGAAATACCACCCTTGTTGGATTAGGTTTCTAACCTGTTCCATGAAGCTGGAATGGGGACAATGATAGGCGGGCAGTTTGACTGGGGCGGTCGCCTCCCAAAGAGTAACGGAGGTGCGCGAAGGTCTCCTCGCCTTGGTTGGAAATCAAGGTATGAGTGTAAAGGCACAAGGAGGCTTGACTGCGAGACTGACAGGTCGAGCAGGTACGAAAGTAGGTCTTAGTGATCTGGCGGTAGCGAGTGGAAGCGCCGTCACTTAACGGATAAAAGGTACTCCGGGGATAACAGGCTGATCTTCCCCAAGAGTTCACATCGACGGGAAGGTTTGGCACCTCGATGTCGGCTCATCGCATCCTGGGGCTGAAGCAGGTCCCAAGGGTTTGGCTGTTCGCCAATTAAAGCGGTACGTGAGCTGGGTTCAGAACGTCGCGAGACAGTTCGGTCCCTATCTGCCATGGGCGTTGGAAAGTTGAGAGGAGCTGTTTTTAGTACGAGAGGACCGAAATGGACGAACCTCTGGTGTATCTGTTGTCCTGCCAAGGGCACGTGCAGAGTAGCTACGTTCGGAAGGGATAACCGCTGAAGGCATCTAAGTGGGAAGCCCACCTCAAGATTAACTTTCCCCGGGGGTTTAACTCCCCTGAAGGTACCAGGAAGACTACCTGGTCGATAGGGTGGCGGTCCAAGCACGGTAACGTGTTCAGCCGACCACTACTAATTTACCGTGAGGCTTGACCATATTATTGTTCCTGAATACAAACCTACTGCGTAGGTTTGTATTTTTCTGAGTTTTGCAGTAGCAAAACTCAATGCGACCGGGACGGATTTGTCCTGGTTCCATACATACGCCTGAGCCCAATAAGCATTTGTAATTAATTGCTTGGTGACTATAGTGGAGGTGTTACACCCGTTCCCATTCCGAACACGGAAGTTAAGCCCTCTCACGCCGATGATACTGCCCCGTAAAGGGTGGGAAAGTAGGTCGTTGCCAGGCTTTTTTT
>BNVD01000115.1 GCA_025997835.1 Spirochaetia bacterium | reverse complement strand
TACGAGAGGCACCCCCAGGGAGCGGATCACCGGGTCGGGTACAAAGCCGATGCCCGGCTCCTTGCCGTAGGGGTCGGCCTCCAGCCACTTCAACCCTTCGATGATTTCAGCGCCCACGGCGGTAGCAAGCCCCGCGTTCAGCGCATCGCCCAGGTCGTCCTTGTTGGTGATGAGGCTTTTCAGCACTCCCACGCAGGCGGTAAGGGTTTCCAGCTTCTCCACCTTAACCCCGGTAGCCGCAAAAATCGTAGGAAAGAAGTAGGCCGTATCGGGAAAGGCGATCTCCTTGTCCGCGCCGTACTTTGCAATCGCGTCCTTGACCGCGCCTTCCGTGAGGCCCGCCACCGCGTTAGCCCCTTTGTAGATAAGATCCGTCAATGCACCCATGTTTTCCCCCATATATTCGTTATGAAAGTCTAAAGGCTTCCTTCATGGAAAGCCGTTATCCCGTATGATAAACCCTTTCGGAGACGGCGTCAAGAATTTTTTTTGCGGAAACGATGGGCATCCGCCAGACCTCACCGCTTCTTGCTGTTCTTTTTCTCGTCCTGCATTTTCCGCAGCGCTTCTGCGAAGGGGTTGTACATGGTACCGTCATCGTCCTTTGCGGGACGCTGTTCGTAACCGCGTCCGTCTGGCCGGGAACCCTGATAGCCCGCCGGGCGCTGCCCCCGGTCTCCGCTGGGGCCGCGCTCGCCGTGTCCACCGGCGCCCGCTGTTACCCGCCTATCGCCGTCTTTTCTCGCCACCAGCACCCGCCGCTTGCCGCCGTCGTTGTGTGCGCCATCGTCCGCTGTCGTACCGTGGCCGTCATTGCCGGAAGCGGCGCTTCGTGTCCCGCCGGACTCCCGCGAAGTACCTTGCGCTCCGCCGCCGTGGCCGCTTCGGGAAAGCGCACCGTTACTACCGGCCCGGTCCCCCGCAGTACCACTGTCACTCTTCCGGGAAAGGCCAATCCGTCTGCGGTCCAGGTCAAGACTGATGATGCGGAATTCCAGCACATCCCCAACCTTTACCGCATCCATGGGGTCCTTTACAAAATGGTCGCTCATTTCGGAAATGTGTACCAATGCTGTTTCCTTGATGCCCAAATCAACAAAGGCGCCAAAGTCAACTACATTCTTGATCTTTCCGGTGATCATCATCCCTTCGTGGAGGTCCTCAAAGGTGACTACGCCCTTCTGCATGATGGGTTTGGGGTAGCCCTCGCGGGGGTCGCGGTTCGGCTTTTTGAGTTCTTCCACAATATCGTTGATGGTGGTGTCTCCAACGCCGTATTTTTCTTTCAATTCTGCGGCTTCGGTTTTATTCAAATTGCCGGTGGTAGTAATCGTGTTTTTGATTATCCGGGCAGCCTCGTAGTTTTCAGGATGCACCCAGGTATTGTCCAGAGGGTCTTCACTCTCAGGAATTTTGAGGAACCCCGCGCACTGCTCGTAGCTTTTCGGCCCCATCCCCGGCACGGTGACCAGTTCCTCCCGGCTTGCGATTTTTCCCTTCTCATCCCGGTACTTTACGATTTTTTTCGCCAGTGACCCGTTGATCCCCGACACGTAGCGCAGTAATGATGCGCTTGCGGTGTTGAGGTTCACCCCCACGTTATTCACCACCGAAGACACCACTTCATCCAGGGTCTCGGAAAGTTTTTTCTGATTCACATCATGCTGATAAAGCCCCACCCCGATAGACTTGGGATCGATTTTGACCAGTTCCGCCAGCGGGTCCTGGAGGCGGCGGCCAATGGAAATCGCCCCGCGTATCGTTAAATCCAGTTCGGGGAATTCTTCACGGGCAATGTCACTGGCGGAATATACCGATGCGCCGTCCTCATCCACCACCGTGTAAAGCACTTCAAGGTTATTGTCGGCAATCACATCGGTAACGATTTGCTGCACATCTTTACTGCCGGTACCGTTCCCCACGGCGATAAGCTGCACATCGTAACGCTTAATCCCTTCCAGAATGAGGCGCTTGGCTTCCTCAACCTTGTGATTGTAGATCACGAAATTCCCCAGATACTTCCCCGTATCATCCAGAAACGCGCACTTGGTACCGGTGCGTATCCCCGGATCGACCCCCAGCACACGGGTACCCTTTATCGGCTGCTGCATCAGCAAATTCTTCAGGTTCTGACTGAACACCGAAATCCCGTGATCGTCCGCCGCATCCCCCTGATCCCCCCGAATCTCCCGGATAACCGCCGGGGACAGGAGCCGCTTCAGCCCGTCCTCTATAGCCGTCTTGTGGTAGTCATTGTGCAGCTCATACCGCTTTTGCAGTAACACTACCGCCGTATCATCATCAACATCGATGGTAACATCCAGAATATGTTCCCGCTCACCACGGTTCACCGCCAACACCCGGTGGGGCTTAATCTGCGACAGGGGCTCGGTGTAATCCCAGTACATCTGATAGGTGGAAGTTTTCTTCGCCTCATCATCCCCAATTCCCTTCACAATGATGCGCCCGTCACGCAGATAAAAACTTTTTACTGCCGCCCGGTTCTCCGGATCCTGGGACACCCGCTCGGCGATAATATCCATCGCCCCCTGCAACGCCTCCTCCACCGATGCTACCACCAACGCCGGTGCGGGTTTTTCTGCGCTTGCTGCGGCTTCACTCCCGGCGCCTTCAACACTACCGCCGCCGCCGGCAGATTCTCCGCCCGCTATCTGATCCGCCGCCGTAACAAACTCCGCCGCCTTTGCCACAAGCGCCGCCTCTTCCAGTTCCTGCATCGCATCTGCCAGGGGCTCCAGCCCCTTCTCGATAGCAATCATACCGCGGGTCTTCTTCTTGCGTTTGTAGGGCGCGTAAATATCTTCAAGCTCCGTCAGGGTCGCCGCTTTTACGATGTTGTCGTACAGCGGCTCTGTCAGCTTCCCCTGTTCAAAAATCCCCCGGATAATTTCAATACGCCGGGTCTCAAGGTTCTTTCCCCCGGAAAACAGATGGTCCACATCCCGCACCTGCACCTCGTCCAGAGTGCCGGTTTTCTCCTTCCGGTACCGCGCAATAAAGGGCACCGTGCAGCCCTCATCCAGCAGACTGACCACCGCCGAAACCTGTCCCAAATTGACGGTAAGCTGCTCCGCAATGCGCTTCATCAGCGCCACTTCATTGACCGTAAGGCCGTCGATAAATTCTTGAGTTAATTCCATAATAGGGGGGAGTATAGCAGAAGGGTGAGCGCATATCAAGGATAAGCGGAAAGTTCCCGGCAAATGCTTTACAAATCAAATTCCAAGACTATCCACCCAGGATGCCAACTCTGCCTTTGACTCTTTACCATTGAGAATTTTGCCTTCTTTTATAACGGCAGAAGCGGCAACGCTGCCTTTTAAATTTTCCACGGTTTTTCCAAAACCACTGCCCCCGGAAGTCGCGAATAGTACGATGGTTTTTCCGGCAAAATCGCAGCTTTCAAGAAACGTGTTGATGATGGTTGGCGCAACATACCACCAAATGGGGAAGCCGACAAATATCACATCATACGATTCGACAGCGGCGCCCGTACCGGTAATCGCCGGGCGGGATGACGTGTCGTTCATCTCAAGGGTGCTGCGGGCTTTCTTGTCCTGCCAGTCCAAGTCAGCTTTTGTGTAGGGCACTGCCGGTTTGATCTCATACAAGCCGGCATCCGCTGCCTCTGCCAGCAACTTTGCCACATTGCCCGTAATACCGCTTGCTGAAAAATACGCTACCAATCTTTTACTCATTCCGATTTCTCCTTTACCAACGTTACAACTCACTCCGTGCCGTAATCACCCGCGAAATCAACCCGTACTTCACCGCCTCGTCCCCGTTCATCCAGTAGTCGCGGTCGGTGTCCTTTTCCACCTGTTCAAAGGCCACGCCGGTTTCGTCGGCAATCAGGCGGTTGATCTTGTCCCGGAGCTTGTCCAGTTCGCGTGCGTGGATTTCGATGTCCGTAGCCACCCCCCGGATACCCGAAAGAGGCTGATGGATGAGGTAATGGCTGTTTGGCAGCCCGATACGCTGCTCTTTGGGGCTGGCAAGCAGAATGATCGCCGCCGCGCTTGCGACAAGGCCCATACCGATGGTGATCACCTGCGGCTTTACAAAGCGGATCATATCAAAGATGGCGTAGCCCGCATCGGCGTCCCCGCCGGGGGAATCGATGAACATACGGATGGGGTCGTCCCCCATATCCTCCAGTAGCAGCAACTGCCGTATGGTCCGTTCCGCCAAATCCTTCTTGATCTCCCCGGAAAGCAAAATGGTCCGGGTCTTGAGCATCTTGCTTAACAGCGGGTCAGGCCCGGCCTGTTTCGCCTCGTCACCGGCCTCATCTTCATCTTCATCCTCTATCCGTATATTTTGATACCGGTTTTTTGTCCATTCATTCATCTGGTTCTTCTGATTCGTCTGGTTCATCGAGCGTGCTCCTAAGGGTTACCTAATACGCGCAATAGCGTTATTTTATATATATAATAAGGAAGTTTGATGTGAAGGGCAACCGATAGATGGGGTATTTGAAACGTACCCGCCGCCTGAAAAATTCGCCGGACGCCTGGAAGACCAGCTACACGGCGATTCTGATCGCCGAAACCCTGGCAATGGCGGGGTTTGCCCTCTCCATGCCGGTGATTCCCCTCTTTTTACAGGATGATATTGGCATCGCCGACCAAAAAACGTTGAAACTCTGGGTGGGGGTCATCCAGTCGGCGGCGGCGGTGACTTTGGCGATCTTTGCCCCGATATGGGGGCATTTGGCGGATGTTTACAGCCGCCGGATGATGCTCCTGCGGGCCATGTTCGGCGGGGCCGTTGTCGTAAGCCTTATGGCGCTGGTACAGTCCCCCTGGCAGTTACTGGCCCTCCGGGCGATTCAGGGCTGCCTTACCGGTACGGTAGCCGCCGCCACGGTCCTCACCGCCGGGCTTGCCCCCGCCGCCAAAATCGCCCTGGCCCTGGGGCTGCTCCAGACCGGCATCGCCACGGGGAACTCCATCGGCCCCCTGATCGGCGGGGTAATCTCCGACTTCCTGGGACACCGGCTCGCCTTTCTGAGTACCGGCGTGGTGCTGGCACTGGCGGGAGTGATCGTACTCAAATGGGTGGAAGACGACCACCACCCGCGCAAGAAACCCGGCGGCGTAAACGCCGGACACGCGCCAATACGGTCGGAAAACGACCGTACCGCCAGTCCTCGCCCGGTGACCGTTACCGGCCGCCCCCCGGCAAAACGGGCCAGGGACAGCATCTTCCCGGACATCAAGCCCATCCTCGCCTCCCCCGTACTGGTGATCATGATGATGGTCACGTTCATCCTTCATGCGGCCAACAGTATCGCCGCCCCCATGCTGCCCCTCTTTCTCAAGGAACTGGCGCTGAACAATCTACCGCCTGCAGGTGGCCTGGCCGGAGCCCCACAGTATATCGGTTCCTCCACAGGGATCGTGCTGGGCGTTGGAGCGGCGGCAGGGGCCATTGCGGCGGCGGTGGTAGGAAAATACTCCACCCGGTTCGGCTATTGGCGGACCCTCATCTTCTGCCTCACCGCCGGGGCCATCCTCACCGTCCCCCAGGCCTTTGTCGCCAACATGACCCAACTCGCCATCTTCCGGGCTCTGTCCTCCTTTTTCGTCGGCGGCTCCATGCCCGTACTAAACGCCATCATCGCCACCTCCACCGAAAAGGAACACCAGGGCAGCGTCTACGGCTTTAACTCGTCGGTCTCATCCGTAGGCGGCGCCCTGGGCCCCATGATCGGCTCGGCGGTCGCCATCGTGAATTACCGCGCAGTGTTTCTGGCGACGGCGCTCTTTTTGGGGGCCGCGGCCTGGGGGACGATACGGCGGCGGCAGAAACTATGAGATAGCAGAGTACGGCGTATGTGCCTTAATGTTCAAAAAATCTTGCCAGGAATTGAAAACCGGTCAAAAAAAAGCGGCCAAAAAAGCACAAAAACTTGACAAGTCGTTTTTCTTGCGCTATATTGTTTACGGGTACCATTTTTCATGGCGTGACTAGTGAGAATCACTTAATATTGCGGTAAAACAAGCGCTATTGGAGGTTACTATGGCGAAGAAACGGATATTGTTTTTTGTTTTAATGATCGGGCTGCCGCTGTTACTGGCAGCATTAGATCCTATTGCACCGGTTTATGGCGGAACAATATGGATAACAAATAATTCATCCCATAATTTATTTATGGAATTTTACACAGAAAACCTTACGGACACTATTGAAAGCATGATTTGTGTTGAAAAACAGGAACGCCTTCAAATCGGGCATAGTGTTGAAGGGGATTACGATAAAGAAAACGCGGATCCAAACGTCTATTTCAAACATATCAAAATATACGATATGGATACCGGCCTGTTGTTAAAGGATCTGCAGGTAAGCGCCAATACCTTTAATTTGGATAAAGGGTCTCTTACAACAGCCTCAGGCAATGCGGAATCAAGCTTTGTAATTACCGATACATTGTTCTAAAAGGAGAATATGTTTATGAAACGGATGTATGTTTTGCTGGCTGCTGTATTCCTGTTAACCGGATGCCCCTCTGGCGAACGGGAAATTGAAGACACCATGAGTACGATTCGTGAAGCAAACGATTCGTCACACAATATTTATATCCAGTATTATTATAAGCCAAACCCGGACAATGAAGAAACCCTTGAAAGGTTACGTCTGGATGCCCATTCTGAATACAAACATGATTGGTATGTCATTAATTATCGTTACAGTCCTTATTATACGTTTGATAATCCAAATGAATATATCAAAAAAATTATAATCGTAGACACCGACTCACACAAAATGCTGAAAAAAATCGAAGACGCCAATGGTTTTTTCGAATTGGAAAAAGCGGAAAATGATTATGATATGCTCGTGAGGCGGGAACATTATCTATTTACCATTACCGACGAACTGTTTGAGGAACACTAAGATTTTTCGCAGCGTCTGACAGTGTCGTCTTCCCTCGAATACTGTATTTCCAGTATCGCCTTCTGCCGTTCAACTTCCGCGCTCAACGCTTCAACGGTCGGCAGATACAGTTTATATTTTGTTGCAAAAAGCTGTTCGCTGCCTTTAAGAACAGAA
>BNVD01000114.1 GCA_025997835.1 Spirochaetia bacterium | reverse complement strand
TGCTTGCGGGCCCGGCGGTAAAAAAGCTGATGATCACATCGTCAAGGGATATGGCGAAACCTAACAGCGCGGCGGATAACAGCGCGGGAATGATCGCCGGTAATATGATATGCCGGAATGTTTGAGCATTCGTGGCGCCCAGATCGCGCGATGCTTCTTCCAACGATTTGTCAAACCCGGCAAGACGCGTCTTTACCAGGATTATCACATACGGTATGCAGAAGGTAGTATGGGCCAGTATCATCGTGCCATGACCAAACGGAATACCCAGCATCGCGTACCAGGTAAGAAACGCTATTCCCAGTATGATTTCGGGTATCATAAGGGGCATAAACGTAAGGTTGTCAAAAAGCAGCTTTGTGCGAAAATGATACTTTACCGTAACGATTGCCGCCGGTGTTCCTATAACGAGCGCGGCAGCCACACTCCACAATCCTATAATCAGGCTGTTTTTTATTGATCCCATCATGTGTTTGTTATGCACCAGTTCGGTATACCACTTAAAGGTAAAGCTGTCAAACTTTGCCGAGGACGCCTGCGGGTTTGAATCAAACGAATACGCAATCACCACGATGATGGGCAGATACAGGAACAGCAGTATCAACGCGATATATAATTTGGGCATCCACCGTTTTTTCATACAAACATCTCCACCCGCTCGCCGCCGGAAGCTCTCTTGTAAAAGCATAGCAGTATGACGGCAAGAATCGTCATAACAACCGAAAGCGCCGCGCCAAAGGGCCAGTTATGGGCGGTAATAAATTGATTGCGGATAAGGTTTCCCAGCAGCATCACATTTGCGCCGCCCAGAATATCGGAAATATAAAACATCCCGATTGACGGAATAAAAACCAGGCTGCATCCCGACATAATGCCGGGCAGTGACTGCCGCAGTATTACCGTAAAAAAAGTCTGCGCTTTATTCGCGCCCAAATCGCGTGACGCTTCGATAAGCGATACATCAATTTTTTCGAGTGAATTGTAAACCGGCAGAATCATGAATGGCAAAAGTATATATATGGTACCGGCAAGTACTGCGCCGCCGGTATACAGCATGGTAAGCGGTTTTTCAATAATACCCAGCGTTGTAAGCAGAATGTTAATAAGCCCCTTCCCCTGCAGCAGAATAAGCCACCCATAGGTACGCACCATCGCGTTTGTCCAGAACGGCAGCACCACCAAAAAAAGAATACGCCCCTGCCATTTTTTGGGCAGTGTGGTTACCGCATAGGCAAATGGAAACCCCAGCAAAAAAGTAATCACCGTTGAATAAAGCGCGGTAACAAATGATTTTGCGAATATGCTTATGTATAAGGGATCGATTATGCGTATATAATTCTTTAATGTAAAAATCCACGCGACACCCCAGCCGGTTAAACTGGTAGTAAAAAAACTTATCACCACGATGTATACAAGCGGCAGCGCAAGCAGTACAATGAACCATATATACGCGGGGAATATACCGCCGAATTTTCCCGCGAGTTGTTTGGGGCTCATGCCTGCGCCTCATCTTCTTTTACCACAACGGCATGTTCAGGTTTCCAGAACACTTCAACTTCGCGGCCTGTGGGGTATGCCTCTCCACGTCTGGTTATTTCAATTGATGATAACACGCTGCCGTCACTCATTTTTAACAAGGTCTGAACCACCGCACCCTTAAAGCGGCTGTCCTCAACTATCGCTCTAAACCCGCCGGCGCTTGAATCGCCCTCGGCATCCCGCAACTGGATATGTTCAGGCCGGATTGAAATGAGGAATTGCAAATTTTCCGCAACCTCGGTTTCGGCAACCGCTTCGGTTTGACCAAACGGTAATTGAACAACGCAGTTTTTTTTGCTGTCAACCGTGTGCAGGACCGTTGCCTGAACAAAGTTTGTTTCGCCGATAAAGTCCGCGACAAATTGCGTACGCGGTTTTTGGTAAAGGTTCTGCGGCGTACTTATCTGCTCAAAATATCCGTTGTTCATCACCCCGATGCGGTCACTCATGTTGAGTGCTTCTTCCTGATCGTGGGTTACGTAGACAAAGGCTATGCCCAGGTTTTGCTGCAGACGTTTTAACTGAATTTGCATCTGTTTGCGGAGCTTAAGGTCAAGCGCGCCCAGCGGTTCGTCCAAAAGCAGCACGTCGGGGTGGTTTACGAGAGCGCGGGCCATGGCTACCCGCTGCCGCTGCCCGCCGGAAAGTTCGTTAGGCATACGGTTAAGGTATTGTTCCATTTGGACGAGGGCCAGCGCCTCCCGCACCCGTGTATCAACTTCATCTTTGGGGGTTTTCCTGATTTTAAGGCCATAGGCTACATTTTTGTAGACATCGTAGTACGGAAAAAGCGCGTAATTCTGAAATACCGTGTTTACATTCCGTTTGTTTGGCTCAAGCGCGGTAATATCCTTCCCGTTCAGGAAAACCGTGCCCTCATCCAGTGTCTCAAGCCCCGCGATAATCCGCAATGTCGTGGTTTTACCGCAGCCGGAAGGCCCAAGCAGCGTAAAAAATTCCCCCCGGGCAAGGTCGAGGTCTATCCCGTTCAAAACACGGGTAGTTCCAAAGGATTTATTGATGCCCTTCAGTTTTAACAGCGGCTCCATTATATTAAACCTAGGTGATTTGTATGCAATATGTCAATACCTTCAATGCGTAGACTTGGACCGGCGCTTCGACGGTAATATGCCGCTTGTCTTATTCGCCGAGGTCGTGCATAATGGTAGTGGTATCCCTGATTACACGAGTTTTTGAGGATGATTATGGAAAGGACTTTAGGGCCGTTTATCAAGAAAATATCGAAGGGATTCCCGGTTCTGCTCCTTACCGGACCCCGGCAGATCGGGAAAACATGGCTGCTGCGGGAGATAACCGAACCGGATAGAAACTATGTTTCCCTGGACGATCTGGGGGATCGAGTCCTTGCAAATTCAGACCCGGAACTATTCTTCCAGAAATACAAACCCCCGCTTATCATTGATGAGGTCCAATACGCCCCGGGTTTGTTTACCTATATTAAAATTTATGTGGACACCCACAAAAAGGACGGCCTTTTCTGGCTTACCGGATCGCAGAAATTTCATCTCATGCAGGGGATACAGGAAAGCCTGGCCGGACGGGTAGCCATACTGGACATGCTTGGATTTTCACAAAAAGAACTGCGCGGACGGGCCTGCGACAGCGTACCATTTCTGCCATCCCCGGACTGGATGAATCGAAAGGATGAAAAGGACATGACAGTTCAAGAAATGTATCGCTTGATCTGGGAAGGCTCTTTTCCCAAAATACAGGCCAACCCCAATACAGACCGGGATACCTTTTATAAATCATACATCAAAACCTATATCGAACGGGACGTTAAGGACTTCCACAACATTACCAATGAACTGGCGTTTTATAATTTTCTAAGTATCGCCGCCGCCCGGACCGGTAATCTCCTTAACTACAATGATTTTGCCCGGGATGCCGGGATTGATATAAAAACAGTAAAACTGTGGCTTTCTATCCTGGAACGTTCCGGGTTGGTAATTTTTTTGCGGCCCTGGTTTATAAACCGGACCAAGCGGATGATAAAAACTCCCAAACTCTATTTTCTTGACACCGGCCTCTGTTCCTACCTTACCGGCTGGGATACGCCGGAAACCCTGGAAAAGGGCGCTCTGAGCGGGGCCATTCTGGAAACCTGGGTTTTTACGGAGATACTCAAAAGTTACTGGCATAACGGCAAGGAGCCGCATTTATTTTTTTACCGGGATCATGACCAGCAGGAAATTGATTTCGTCATCGAACAAAATGGTATGCTGTATCCCATGGAGGTAAAGAAAACCGCCGCCCCCGGAAAAACGGACCTGCGAAATTTCGGCGCTCTGACGAAGTTGGGGAAATCGGTTGGGCAGGGGGCGGTGCTTTGTTTCCGGCCCGGGTACCAGCCGCTTAACCGGGAAGTCATGGCGATGCCGGTTTGGGGGATTTAGGACCCGCGCACGAATAAAATGCGCAGACTAAAGTCTCAGACTAAAGTCTGATGCATTTTATTCTAATTGCTTACACAACAAGGAAATAACATGACTATTCAGTGATGTTATTTCTGCGCGGCTCCTGCAGAAACTTCGTTTCTGAGCGCAGTTTGCAAGGTAAAAATCGGCTTGAAGGCCGATTTTTTTTCATTGAACTGCACGAAGTGCAACAGGCTCCTAGGAGCCTGTCGCGCTTTTCAATCGGGTTATGTACCTTTCCGCGTAACGGGGAAGTTTGTTGCCGAAGTACCGGGGGAAAAGGCCTATAATCCTTTTTTCCCCGGGTAATTGCAGCCTCCCTTACTGGTTCATCCTTGAGAAAGGGCAAATAAACGCCTGAAGTCATAGGCCAGAGTAACCAAATCCCATTCTATGTTCACCTTTTCAAGCCCTCTCAGGAGAAATTGCCGGAATCCCATCGCCTGCTTGATTATCCCAAATACCGGTTCTACTGTCTCTTTGCGTTTTTTGTAATATTCCTTGCCCGCTTTGGTTTTCAGCCGCTGTGCCATCTTTTCGGTCATGGTGGCATCGGGCGCTACCGGAGCCGGTTCTTTATGCTGCTCCAGATCCTGAACCGAACGGTGGTGTTTTTGCCGCCCGACAGAACAGTAAACCAACGGTCCCTGTCGTGTACCTTTCTCATCTTCCTGCTCAATCGCCGTTATGGCGGCCTCACTGAAAAACCCGGCGTCCGCGATTACGGTTTCTACTTCATATACGCTCTGGTCAACACGGTCCACTACCGAGGGTAATTCCTTCGCGTCATTCACATGATTGGTTACATAGTTCCCCAACACCAGCATGCTCGAAATATCTACCGCCGCCTGTGCGTTGTACGATTGTTCAAAGTGTTTGCCATTCCCCGCTTTCATTATTCGGCTGTCCTCATCAGTGAAATTATACTGGTACTCTTCAAGCGGTTTTTTTGATTTTCCTTTTTCTCCGCCATCAGGCCCTTTCCCTTCGTTTGCGGGCTCTTTTTCGCCTTCTTTCCCGCTCTCCCCTTTCGCTTCCGCATACCGCGCTTCCATTATTTTCCGTGCCCGTTGCAGCTCGCCTTTCCGTATATCCCGCCGCGCTATCTCCTCGGGTATCGTCAGTCCTGCTTCAAGCGGTTTTGCGTCTGCTTCTTCTGCCTTCTTTATCAGTTCCGCTACTTCCTGCTCGGTTTCCGCTATCATTTCACCAGCCCGTTGGTAACTCACCGCCGCATGCTTACTCGCGTTTGCATGGATCTTTGTCCCGTCTACGCTGATCGCTCCTACCCTTTTTAAGTGTCCCATCTCTTTCGCCAGTATCAGTACTTTCGTGAACGCTTCCTTAAACGCCGCCTTGTTCCCGCTCCGAAACCGGCATATCACCGTATGATCCGGATGGGCTTTCCCTCCGCAGATATATCTCACCGCTATATCCGTATGCGTTGCTTCCTCTATTACCCGCGATGACATCCGTTTCGTCGCATAGCAATATATCAACAATGCCAGCATCATCTCCGGTGGATATTGCTCATCCCCGCTCCCTCGTTCGTTCACCTTGAAGCTGCCTATTTCAAGTCCCTCTACCGCCTCGATGATAAAATGTACCAGGTGGTTTTCCGGTATCCATTCCCGTAAATCTACCGGTATCAGCATCGGCGTCTCCCGATCTATCTCCACAAATCGTATTCCCATACCCCCTTTTTACCATATTTTGTCGGTGTGTGGCGATCCCCTGGGAAAGTGCGACAGGCTCCTAGGCTGTTTACGCCCCCGGCACCTATTCCTTCACCCGAATCCCCGCTTTAAGCGCATTAAACCGGCGGCTTAAATTTTCTTCGTTCTGGGGATTTTCCATGGACAGGTAGAGGGAGTACCGTACACCGGGCCGGGGGGTTTCCGCCTGGAGTATGGCCCCCACAGAACCGGTGTTGTCCCTGGCGGAAATGGCCGGTTGTTCGTTATAGGGATAGTTTGCCTGGACAAAATCGTCCCAGTTTTCTTCGGCGATGGCGCCGCGCCGGGGGTCCGGTTTCATGTTTTTGATCAGGTTGATGAATACACGGCCACGGGAATCCCGGGTGAGGCTGATCCGGCGGAGGCCGAATTCGATCGGTGCTTGCACCGCCGAACCAAGGTTCGCCGGTGCTTGCTCCGCGCTTTCACTTTCCTCTGAATCTTCAGACCCGGTTTGATACCAGCACGGGGCAATGAATAAATTTGAGCGGGGGCTCCATTCAAAAACATCGTTACCTACACTGACAGAAACCGTACCGGTGTCAATGGATACTTCCTGTGTTTCGCTCTTCCAGTTGAATTTGAAGTCCCCCAGAAAGCCGGGAAGGGCGGTATTCAGGGCGATGAATTCATCCCATCCCTCAAGGGTAGCCGAATAGGCGGTCTGGGTATGATCGCAGAGTTTCCGTAAATCCCATTCATATATCCGCCGCAGGGAACTGGTCTGCACGGTGCTGATCACAACGGGGCCGTCGGGCAGGGGCAGAATGTACAGTATCCGTACCGTGTCATTAAATTCGATAAGCCAGGCTGCGGTAATCCAGGTGCGTCCCAGCGCGTCCCGGTATTCGCCGGTCTCCCTGGGGTCCCCATAGGAGAGGATACGGTACCGGTCGGTGGTTCTGGGAAGGATACGTTCACTGCGGATGTTTTGCAGAATCATATCCATAATATACCGGGGGTCCGTATCAAGGCGTTTCAGGGGAACCGGCCGGGGGCGGGTGATCTTGTATATGTTGAAGCCTGTAACCGACGCAAGAGAGATCTGTCCATCATCGGGCAGGGAGTAGTTGGTTGCATACCGGTTTGAAAGGATCCAGTTGTTGTTGTTTTTATCCACCGATTCCAGTTGGGGAAAGGATGACGATACGGAGGCGTTGAGCAGATACCGGTTATTGGGGCCGGTAAGGTATTCAGGAGCGGCGTCAAACAGGGCTTTCATGGCCTGCTCGTAATCCTCCCCGGCAGCGCGGACGATCTGGTTTTGTATCGATTTATTGCTATGCGACGAAACGGATGTCATCGCGGGTAATAGAGGAAGCAACGCATACGGATATAGCGGTGAGATATATCTGCGGAGGGAAAGCCCATCCGGATCATACGGTGATATGCCGGTTTCGGA
>BNVD01000113.1 GCA_025997835.1 Spirochaetia bacterium | reverse complement strand
GCAACGGTCATTATTACCAGTACTTTTTCTTTAGGGAATCTCGCAGACTGAAGGTTTGTCTCTCATCTTCGTCCCCGGCTAATGCTTCCGCATCTTCTTTCCGCCCCCCGGTATAATTAGTGCGCGTGGGGTAAGTAGAGCGAAAGAACCGGCAATTGTTCATGCGGTATGCGAAAAAACGGTTTGGACGGCTTTTCAAATGTTACCAATTCATCTGCATGAGCGATAATAGCGGTTGCCGCATGGAGGGCATCCAACGCCGCAAGCCCGAACATTGTAGCAAGCTCGTCTGCTTTAACGATAATCGCATCGGTAGAATGTATAAACACTGCTTTGCGCAATATATCAGCGTAAAAAGCCGCTTGGTCAAGCCGTTTGGTGTAATACGCTTTGGGCATTATTTCAAGAAAAACATAATCACCCACAATAAAAGAGCGATTCGGGTCAGTGAGCAGATCGTGCACCTTTTGAACAATAGCGGGGGCGCTGTTGTATGCGTTGATAAGCACACTTGAATCAAGATAGGTTTTTATTGCCACAAGCGTTCCAAACCTTCGCCGCCAGCACGCTCATCAGCAAGCGCGTCTAATATCTCGTCGCACGTGTGTAATTTCATACCCTTCGCTATTGAGTCATCACGTATTGCCATAAGGTGGTCCCACCATGCTTCCCGTTCAACACGTATCGTTTCAAGATCTTTGGTCGTCTCTTGTTCCATAGTTGCCCTCACACCGCCAGTATACCATAACGATAGGGCAAAGTCAAAACAAACCGGACGCTTTGGGGAAGGTCCGCAGACCAGCGGTTTGCGAGATTTACCACTTACAGCACAAACTTGAAAAACCGCAGTACATCGGCAAAGTCGTTCGCGGTAAACCCGATCGTTTTTTCGTCGATTTGCCGTGCGCCGGGGTATATGCTGTTCCGAAACGCCTTTTGATGTTTCACATAGCGGACCGTCACCTCAAAACTTGCGGGCATGGGCACAACACAGCGTTTGCCCCCAGATATGAGGTCTGACGACAACTTTTTCACCGCGTCCCGCATCCCCTCGCGTATGCGCTGAACCGCATCCAGGGGGTGTATGCTGATGGTGGCATCCCCCGATCCCTCGTTTACCGCCACGGTGGTAATGTCCGGGATAAACCCTCGGGCAAATTCGCAGAGCGCCGCGTCACCGCTTAAAAACACCACGGGAATCCCCAGGCTCCCGGCGGATAAGCTGAAAATCAGAAACTCGCTGGTACGGATGCCGTTGATTGTAATTTCGTCGATGGTAGTATTCATCGTGTGGGCCAGAGGATTGCCGTTGCCGTGGGCGGGTGAATGGTAGCCCGTAAAGGCCAGGGCATCAAAACCGTCCTGTAGGCCGTCCACCATGGAGTAGAGGCTGCCGCTCCAGCCCCGGCCAATCCGTATGCCCCGTGGCAGTTCGGTGGGGATGAGGTTCCGGGCACTGTCGTGGGCATCTTTAACCAGAATCTCAGCGGCGCCGCCCTCAGATGCGCCCTCGCAAGCCGCCGCAACTTCACGGGTCATCTGGGAGCGGAAGTAATCGTACCAGCGCCCGCCCTTGTCGTAATCGGTCTCGTCCCAATGGGTAATGCCGCAGGTCCCCTCAATATCACTGGAAATAAACAGCTTCATACAATCCTCCTGAACGTAACGCTTTACCAAGAATACCCAAGTTTTGAAAAAAACTCAATTGAACCGGTCATCACAGCATATTATGACACGCTACCTTGTGTCCCGGGCCTACCTCGCGAAGGGCGGGGGTTTCTTCGGCGCAGTACGGGAGGACGCGGGAACAGCGGGTGCGGAAGGGGCAGCCTGAGGGCGGGTCCAGGGGCGACGGGACATCACCCTTTAAAATGATGCGGTTAAGGCTTTTTGACAGCCGGGGGTCCGCTACCGGAGCGGCGGACATGAGGGACTGGGTGTAGGGGTGGCGCATATTCGTGTAGATTTCGTCAGAATCGGCGATTTCTACCAGGTTCCCCAGGTACATGACCCCCACATTGTGGGACAGATGCCGGATCATGGTGAGGTCGTGGGAGATGAACAGGTAGGTAAAGCCGAATTTTTGCTGGAATTCCTCCAGAATATTGATGATCTGCGCCTGTATCGACACATCCAGTGCCGATATTGGCTCGTCGCAGACGATAAACTCAGGCATCAGCGCCAGTGCGCGGGCAATACCAATGCGCTGCCGCTGCCCGCCGGAGAATTCGTGGGGGTAGCGGTTGATATGGTCGTCCTTCAGACCCACCATGTGCAAAAGCTCTTTGACCCGCTCGTTCCGTTCCGTATCGCTGGATACCAGACGGTGCATGGTCATGGGTGCGCCGATAATCTCGCTCACCGGCTGCCGGGGGTCCAGCGCCGTGTAGGGGTCCTGAAATATCATCTGCATCTTCCGTCTAAAGGGGAAAAATTCCTTGTCCTGCAGACCGGTAATATCCTGTCCGTTATAGACGACCTTGCCCCCGGAAATGGGATACAACTTTAAAATCGCCCGGCCAACCGTGGTCTTGCCGCAGCCCGATTCCCCCACCAGCCCAAAGGTTTCGCCCTTCTTTATCGAGAATGACGCGCCGTTCACCGCCCTAAGCTGCCGCGCCCCCTGCTTGCCGAAGGCCCCGGTGCGGATGGTGAAGGATATGTCCATGTTTTGCACATCGAGGAGGGGGGAGATGACTGATGCTTCTGTAGCCTGGCCTTGCCCGGCCCCGGACATCACCGTCTGCCCCGGCCCATTCCCCGTTACCTGCCCTAACCCGGCCGCCTTTGCCTCGCGTTCCAGTATCCGCACCGGTCCGTCCGTTACCACTTTTCCCCGCCGGGCTATCGCCGCAGGCGCAAGCAACCAGCAGACCGCACTGTGGGTGTCCTCGGACCTGCGGTCCGAAGACCGAAGGTCCGTTGACCTTCGGTCCGATGTACGCGGTGGCGGGGCAACGGCGCATATACGCATGGCGTCATCACAACGGGCGGCAAAGGGACAGCCGGCGGGGGGCTTTATCAGATCCGGGGGGCTGCCCTGAATGGGGATGAGCTTTTCCTTGTCGTTACTGCCCACATTGGGGACGGACCGTAACAGACCGCGGGTATACGGGTGCAGAGGCCGGTAAAAAATATCATCCGGCGAGCCCTCCTCCATGACAAGCCCGCCGTACATCACCAGTACACGGCTGCAGGTGGAGGCAACCACCCCCAGGTCGTGGGTAATCAGGATGGTGGCGGTGGAGAACTTTTCCTTGAGGGCGGTCATTAAATCCAGAATCTGGGCCTGGATCGTCACGTCCAGCGCCGTGGTAGGCTCGTCGGCGATGAGGAGCTTGGGGTTACAGCACATGGCCATGGCGATCATCACCCGCTGGCGCATCCCCCCGGAAAATTCGTGGGGGTACTGGCGCAGCCGCTGTTCCGGGCTGGGGATACCCACCAGGTCCAGCATCTCAACTGCCCGGTGTTTCGCTTCCTTCCGGCTCATCTTCTTGTGAATCCGCAGGGGCTCGGTGATCTGGTTACCGATAGTGTACAGCGGATTAAGGCAGGTCATGGGGTCCTGAAAGATCATACCGATCTCGTTCCCCTGAATCTTCCGCATCGCCTGCGCGCTCTGGGTTAAGAGGTCCCGGCCGTCAAAGCGCAGGGTATCCGCCCGGACGCCCGCGTTCTCCGGGAGCAGCCGCATGATCGACAGCATGGACGCGCTCTTGCCGCACCCGGATTCGCCGACTATCCCCACGAATTCGCCCTGTACGGCGTGTAAGCTGACCCCCCGCACCGCAGACACCACCCCGCCTGAGGTATGGAAGCTTGTTCTGAGGTTTTTGACTTCCAGTACATGGTTTGTTGGATAGGTCATTTTTTTAGCCTGGGGTCCAAAGCGTCCCTAAGACCGTCGCCGATAAAGTTCAGGGCGAAAATGGTAAGGCTGATTGCCAGGGACGGGAAAACCATCAAATGGGGGTAGATGTTCATATTGGCAAGAGAGTCGTTGGCAAGGGTTCCCCAACTGGCGGTGGGTACCGCAATGCCGATACCGATAAAGCTCAAGAACGCCTCGTAAAAGATGGCCTGAGGGATCAGGAACATCACCGTCACAATGATGGGCCCCATGCTGTTGGGAACCAGATGGCGTATCAGTATCCGCAAGTCCGATTCGCCAATGACCTTTGCGGCCATCACAAAATCCTGGGTCTTAATCGAGAGTATTTGCGCCCGCACCATCCGGGCCGTCCCCAGCCAGTAAAACATACACAGGGCGATAAGGATGCTTCGCAGATTCGAGCCCAGGAACACCATCACCAGAATGATATAGAGCAGCGACGGCACCGCCATGATGATGTCCACGATCCGCATCATCACCATATCCGCCCGCCCGCCCAGGTACCCGGCTATCCCGCCGTACAGTATCCCGATCACCATGTTCACAAAGGCCGCCACAAACCCCACGGTAAGGCTTATCCGGGCGCCGTAGGCAATACGCACCAGCAGGTCCCGGCCAAACTTGTCGGTCCCAAACCAATGGTCCGCGCTGGGCCCCTGATTGATGGCTTCGTAGTTCTGCTGTTCGTAGGAATAGGGTGATACAAGGGGCCCGAAAATGGCAAAGAGGATCATAAAGGCCACAAACACCAGCCCCGCCATAGCCAGCGGGTCCGCCTTGAGCTTGACCGCCACATTCCCCCAATAGGAAACGCTGGGCCGGTGGATAACATCGGTCTGCTTTTCCTCAGACGGCAGGAGTTCCAGCATATCCGCAGGGATACCGCCATCCCCAAAGGACTCAGGCGGCGATACCGGTTCGGGAAACAGATCGATGTGTTTCTTCATATTGATACCCTACCCTTACTCGGTGAATTTTACCCTTGGGTCGATAAGGGCATAGGCGATGTCTACGAGCAGGGTACACACCATGATAAAGCCCCCGTAAAAGATGGTCAGCCCCAGAATAACCGAATAGTCCCGCTCGGAAACCGCGGACACAAAAAAGCGGCCTATACCCGGCAGCATAAACAGCCGCTCCACTACAAAGCTGCCCGTCAGCAGGGCGGCAATCAGGGGACCCAGATAGGTAACCACCGGCAGGATGGAATTCCGCATCCCGTGTTTGGCAATCACCATGAACTCCGACACCCCCTTGGCACGGGCGGTACGCATATAGTCCTGCCGGGCCACCTCCAGCATACTGGACCGCGTTAGCCGGGTAATGTAGGCAATGGGCGAAAGGGACAGGCATATCACCGGGATAACGAGGTGCTTCACCGTCCCGTACCCGTACACCGGGAGCCAGCCCAGCTTCATGGAAAAAAAGTACATCATCAATATAGCAATGATGAAGGTGGGCATGGAGATACCAATGGTGGCGATGATCATGGAGAACCAGTCCATCCACCCCCCGCGCTTCAACGCCGCGATAATCCCCAACGGAATCCCCGCCGCAAGCGCCACAAGGATTGCCCAGCTTCCCACCACCGCGGACACCGGAGCGCCACCCAGGATCAGCTCGTTTACGGTATAGTTCAGTTTCTTAAAGGAGTCCCCCAGATCGCCGTGGAGCAACCGCCCCATGTAGTTGAGGTACTGCTTCCAGACCGGCAGGTCCAGCCCGTACTTGGCCCGGAGCGCCTCCAGCACCCGTGGAGGCACGTTCTTCTCCTCCCCGGCACTAAAGGGCCCGCCGGGTATGGCATGCATCAGGAAAAAGGTGATGGTGATCAGCACAAACATGGAAATCAGCGCCGCCACAACCCGTTTCAGGATATACTTTGTCATAACCCGGCCCCCTGCCGTTTACTTCGCTACGTCGGCATAGTGGAAATAGATATGCCCGATATTGCTCTTGGTTAGACCGGTGATGTTGGTCTTAAACAGCGTGGTCTCAACCCCGTGGTACACCGGAATGACCGGCATATCGTCCAGCAGGGCCCTTTCCGCCTGCGCGAACAGGTTCATCCGCTGGTTCAGGTCCAGTTCCTTGTCGGCGGCCTGCATAAGCCGGTCAAACTCCAGTGCCTTGGGGGTATTGTACCAGCGCACATCCAGAGCCGGCGGCCGCTGGCGGTAGTTCATCCAGAGGAACAGGTTCGTCTTGGGATCGTCATAATCGCCAGTCCAGCCGTCACGGGCAAGGTCCCAGTCGTTGGTCTCAAGCACATCCCAATATACCGAAGACTCATAGGTGGTAATTTCGCTGTTGACGCCGATTTCCTTCCACATGGCTTGCCATGCCTGAGCGCTGTCCATGTCTTCTGCGGTGTTCATGGTGATGATGCGGATAGGCTTAAGCCCCGCACCGCCGGGATAGCCCGCTTCCGCCAGCAACTGCTTCGCCTTGTCCAGATTATACTCGACCAGATTCCCCGCCACTTCCCGGAATTCCTTGTCCCCCCAATGGATACCATAGGGCACCAGACCCTGGGCGGGAATGTAGGGGAGCTGCAGGATGTTCTTGATGAGCACATCCCGGTTGAGCGCCAGGGACAGGGCCGTACGGACCCTTGCATCGGGCACATTCCCCGTATGGATGGAGATATAGAAGGTCTTAATGTGGGGGAACGCGCCAAACTCCGGCGTATTCTGATAGGCCTGAATCGCCTCGGTATTGAGGTAATCGTTCACGTTCAGGTCGCCGTTCCGGTAGGCTTGCAGGGCGATGGCCGCATCGTCGATAAAGTTGTAGTTCACGATGTCGATCTTGATACTCGCCGCGTCATAATAGTAGGGATTTTTCTCCAGTACATAGCCGGTCTGGGGGTCAAAGGCCTTGACCCGGAAGGGTCCGTTCCCGACATAGGTTTCGGCCTTCTTGAACCATTCAGGGTTGGCGTTGATCAGGTCCATCTTGTAGGGGATGTAGTAGCAGATCACATCGGGAAAGAAGGGCGTGGGATTTTCCAGGGTGATTTCCAGGGTCGTGTCGTCCAGCGCCGTGATCGCCACATCGTCGGCGGTCACCCCCGGCTGCTCCTTGTTGTAGGCCTCGGCGTTCTTCACAAACAGGTAGAGGTCCACCCCCTTTGACGCGATTTTGGGATCAAGCCGGTGCTTAAAGCCCCGCTCCCAATCATGGGCGGTCAGGGGCGTACCATCGGAAAACCTGGAATCCGGCCGCATCTTGAAGGTATAGACCAACCCGTCATC
>BNVD01000112.1 GCA_025997835.1 Spirochaetia bacterium | reverse complement strand
CTGCACATCGTACGAAGCGGTGTCAAAAATCAGTATCTCTGGAAAGGCGGGCCAGCGGAAGACTTCGTACCGGCTGTTCCGCCACGCGGATAAGGGATAGGACAGGATGAGGCCGGGATCCGCCGGGACGGGCTCAGCGGGAAAGGGCCGGTCCGGGCCTGCGGCAAGGATTACCGCCCCATGCGGGGCCGGCGAAACGGTTATGGGCCAGGGCATGGGCGTGAGGGTTCCGGCGGAAAAAAGAAGACTGCCGGACGGCGGGCTTTGAACGCCGGGACGTACGCGGTACTCAAAGCGTCGCTCCCCCGCGGTGATAACTTCGTCCCCTTCCAGCCCTTCCAGGGTAAGTTCCGGGGCGGCCGGCCTGAACCCCGA
Source organism: Spirochaetia bacterium (assembly GCA_025997835.1). Taxonomy (GTDB): domain Bacteria; phylum Spirochaetota; class Spirochaetia; order Treponematales; family Breznakiellaceae; genus BNVD01. The sequence goes on along the minus strand of BNVD01000112.1, from coordinate 6,830 downwards.
TGGGGGGTCAATGATCAGGGTCTGTCCGTCACGGTAGACAAAGGGAGTGATACGGAAGGGTTCGCTTCCGTTGTTACCGTCAACCCCGTACCACCGGGGAACGAGGCGGAGGGAACGGAGCTGGAAAGTGGGGGCATCTTCACCGGTACGGCCCGTTGTACCTCTTGGGCTTGAGGGCGCCCCCGGTTCAATACCGCCAGAAAGGGTGAATCCGCCGATGGCTCCCGGCGGAACCGGAATTGCATAGCCGGTGATACCGGAAAAGGCGGCGTTAAGGGGAAGGGTCCAGGAACCGGCTTCCGGCCCCAGGTCCAGCGTCATACGGTATTGCGCCGGAGAAACGCCGCCAGCGGGGACGAAATTGGCGGCGCTGCCCCCGGGAACTTCGATACGGTATTCCACTTCCAAAGAACAGTCCAACCAATCTTCGGTTGGAGGGACCTGCATGGGGGGATCAAACTCGTAACGCAGGGGTTTGGGTCTGGCGGAAAAGCCGGTGGTCCCGGCAAGGGAGGCTTTGGTAAGACCGTAGAGGACCGACGAACCTCCATACGTCCTCGCTTCGATACCGTCTCCACCGGGAAAGGCAAACGCCACCGGCTCCCTGACCGTACACGACAGGGCGGCGGCGGGAAGCGTCAGGCTCCCCAGAACAGCCATACTGATCCCCCATAGTGGCAATGACCCCCTCATTACAGCGCGACGATCCCCCGTGCGATGAGTTGGGCCAGAGCGTAGCGCCGTTCCAGAGTCGATTCGCTTGCCTGACTCAGAAACAGTTCAAGCTGGGCCGCGAAGGAGTCGGGCAGCATCGGCAGGGCGGCCGCCTGGCTATAATAGCCCCGGTGGGAGGGCTCAAAACGGCGGTTGATACAGAACAGGGTAAGGCAGGCGTGTTTAATGAACCCCGAAGCGGATATAAGGTAGAAGAAATCATCACCCTGATACAAAGCCGCCCCCAGATCATTCAAAAAGTGCTCCATTTTGGACTGATTGACCTCCCGCAGACGGTCCCAAAATTCATTGTCCACCGTAAGAAGCCGTTTCCGTATCCCGTCGATCCACCCTGAACGGTTGTACATAATCTCCCCGTGAACCAGCCGGTAGAACCCGTAGGTCCCCGAATCCTTGATAAGCCAGAGGGAGTCCCGCTTGGTATCCGCAAAGGAGACCAGCTCCTCAATCTGGGCGGTAGACTTGAATTCCAGGCGCACCGGCAAATCCCCCGCCAAAAGACGGTCCTTTTTGGTCTGATTCGACGTTTCAAACGCCGCCACATCCGCTCCGTACAGGGTACGCCGCTCATCCGGGCCGGGGATGGGGCCGGAATGGAACACATCCAGAACCAGGGCGAAATAAGGGTCCAGGGTATCGGGCATGGCGGCCTCGTTCAGGGTGATACACTCAAGGCCCGGCCACTGTGACAGGACCGATACAAAACGATCTGCCATTATTTTGGTTTTTAGCTTCATCTAGGGTTCCTTTGATATGGGTTATGCAATGATGGTGTGAAGTATACTATGGATGTGGGTAATGTGATAGACATACATTTACTCGCGGATACGGGCACGAGAGGGGCAATCCCACCCTCACTAGTCGGGGGAGTCCGCCTACGAGCCGTCGGGCTACGCCCTAGTCTCTCCGGCGGGGAATCCCGAGAGCCGTTCGGGTGGGACTGCCCCTCCCGCGCCCGCCTTTACCGGATATATGGGTTACCAATCTTCTTTGATAGGCGGGTCCGCCCCGCACTGGCACGCGCAGCGTGTCTACGAGTAATATTAGCATAGGCGTGGACCCCGGCAAAGACCACTGTACCCACTAAAGGGCAGTCAACCTTTAGGTTGGCTGAGGGTCCCCTGATATGGCAGGAGGAATGGGCGCATGTGTTTGCTTTTAACGGCTATGCGGGGTCGCCATTTTCTTTGGGGTGTTTGAAGGGAAAGATGTTGTATTTACAACGCTGGGAGAGGCGTTTATATGGGTGACGTGAACAGTATGGGCGAGCGGCGGGGCGGCGGGAGCAGGCGGTTTGTGGTGATGGCGCCGCACCGGGATTGCGGGCCGGCGATTAGGGAGTACCGGCGGAGGCTTTTTGCGGCGGGGTTATGGGGGGCGTATAGCTTTCCGGCGGTGGTTCCGTTGGGGGCGACGGAGCGGCCGCTTGAGGCGGCGGAGTTGAAGGTGTTGGCGGGGGCAATGCGGGAGAGGGCGATGGCGGGAACAGAGGTAAGCGGGAAAGGCAGAGGAGGGATGTTCACCGCTCAGTTTGACGGCGAGGCGATGGGCTTTATTGACGGCCCCGGGGGACTTCGCTTCTGCGGGCTGCCGTTGAATATCCCCGCGGCGGTCCTGCCGGAAATACCGGGGCTGGTCCCCTACCCCGCATTTGTTCTCTGCACAGCCCTGATCGGTACCGAACCGGGAGCAGAGGAACAGGCACGGAAAATTCTGCGGACGGTTGCGCCGCCTCCGCCGGTCAGCTTCCGGGCGGCTTCGGTGGCGAACCTGATTTTACGGCCCCTGGCGGGCAAAGACACGGGGGAGGCCTATTCCTTTGAATGGGCGATGGGGAAACCATGCTGGCTGCCGCCGGTTAGCGGCACCGGGATTCAGGCGGAAACGTGCTGATGGAAAAATGTATCCGTCCCGCAGGGGACATCGTACTGCTGGACATCAAGGTTCAGCCGGGGGCATCAAAATCGGAACTGGTACGCATCAAGGACGGGCGGCTCACGGTACGGATCGCTGCGGCTCCCGAGAACGGCAAGGCCAATGCGGAACTGACCGCTTTTTTCGCCGGGCTCCTCCGCTGCCCCAAGCGGGACATCACCCTGAAAAGCGGGGAAAAATCCCGGCTCAAGACCCTGGCCCTGCCGGAGGGGCATCTTGAAAAATTGACGGAAATCATGAAGAATCTGGAATAGTACAAGGAGTATGGGGAAGCATTGCTTCCCTTCCAATTAAACATTGGCGGCTAACGCCGCCTAAAGTAAGGAGTATGGGGAAGCATTGCTTCCCTTCCAATTAAACATTGGCGGCTAACGCCGCCCAATATTAAGGAGTATAGTGATGAAAAAGTTTTTGATGCTGTGCGGAGCTCTGGTTGTGATAGGGGCGGCATCATTGGCGGCGGACCCGGTTGAAGGGTATTGGCTCAGTGTGGATGACAAATCCGGCAAGGTTAACGCCGGATGGGAAATCTATCTGGTGGATGGCAAGCTCTTTGGTAAAATCCTGTCCATAGCGGATTTTGATCAGGCAGAGAAAGCATCTGCCTGTACGGGCAAATATCCCGGCTTCCCCGCGGCGGGCACGGTAAGTGAGATGACGGTTGTCGGCACCACCTGGATTTTCGGCCTGTCCCTGGACAGGGCGGGTGCGGGCAACTGGAATGGCGGCAACATCATCGATCCCAACGATGGAAAGATGTACGGATGCAAAATCACCTACCGGCGGGCGGACGGAAAAAAATACGCCCGGGATACGCTGGAGGTGCGGGGCACTATCGGCCCCTTTGGCCGCAGCCAATACTGGCGGAAGAGCACCCTGGAAGAAGCCGGCGGCCTGCGGTAGCGTGATGAAGCCACGGCGGTCGCCCTGATACCCGCCTTACAAAAACAAAGGATGTTCGTATGTCTACTTCCCTTTCAACCGGTTCAATCGAGTCCGGTAAAACTCCCCATTTTCGGTACCTCGATTTGGTGATGGCCTTTTTTGTCGTGATCCTGGTAACCAGCAATGTCGCCTCCTCGGCAAAGATCGTGGACCTGGGATTCTCCGTCGCCGGTATCCGGCTGGCCTTTGACGGCGGAACCCTGCTCTTTCCCCTGTCGTATGTCTTTGGGGATATACTCACCGAAGTCTACGGCTTCCGTGCTTCACGGCGGGTTATCTGGACGGGGTTTGCGGCCCTGGCCGTATCGTCCCTGGTATTCCTCCTCCTCTGCTTCCTCCCGGCGGACACCGAGTGGGAAAGCTACGCCGGGTCCGCGGCCTACGACGCCATCCTTGGCGGCATGAGTACCGGGGGTATAGCCCTGGCAAGTCTGGCCGGGTACTTTGCGGGGGAATTCTCCAATTCGGTGCTCCTCTCCCGGATAAAGGTTCTGATGAAGGGACGGCTGCTCTGGGTGCGGACCATAGGCAGTACCCTGGTGGGGGAACTGTTGGACAGTGTAGTTTTTGTGTTTATCGCCAGCCTCACCGGGGTCTTCGGCTGGGAACTCTTTGCGTCCCTGGTGCTGACCAACTACATCCTGAAATGCGCTATCGAGGTACTCATGACTCCGGCGACCTATATTGCGGTGTCCCGGCTGAAGAAAGCGGAGGCGGTGGATGTCTATGATGTGGGGGTGAGCTTTAATCCGTTTAAGGCGGCGTGATAGCTTAGGACCCGCGCACGAGTCAGTGAGAGGCTGTCCAAAAAGAAAGGGCAGCCTCTATTATTTTTATAGACAGATCTTAGAGCTTCCCCTCCAGCCACCGGTTAATCAGATACCGCGACACCGATGCCCGGCCGGGAAGTTCCGGCAGGGCATCACGGTTAAACCACTGGGCGTCCTCTATCTCCTCCCCGTCGGGGGTAATACGGCCCCCGGCGTACCGGGCGGTAAAGCCCAGCATCAGGGAATTGGGGAAGGGCCAGGGCTGGGAGGTGACGTACCGGATATCTTGTAGTTCAAGGCCCACCTCCTCCCGAACTTCCCGGACTACCGTAGCCTCAAGGCTCTCCCCCGCTTCGGTAAAGCCGGCGATTAGGCTGTAGACGCGGCCCGTGAATTTCCGGTTATGGGCCAGCAGGGCCTGTTCCCGGTCATTGGTGATGAGGACGATGATCGCCGGGGAGATTCGGGGGTATTCCAGCCGGCCGCAGAGCGGGCATTGCCGTGCCAGTTCATGGGGGGCATCGCGGTTGGCGCCGCCGCAATGCCCGCAGAAGCGGGATTCCGTTTGCCAGCGCCGGATATGGTAGACCCGGAGCAGCCGCCAGGCGGAAGCGGTTGAATCTGCAATCATTGCGGGCAGGGTATCCCGTACCGGGACGGTTTTCCAGTCCGGGGGAAGAAGGGCGCCGTCAAGATCGTACCAGATGACGGGGCCTCCTCCGTCAATGCCGGGAACCGTCAACGGTGATAGCTGCTGAAAGGCCGCCGTCAACGCCTCCGGGGGAAGGCCCTCGGTATACCGGGATTCGGGCACGGAGGCAGGAACCGCCAAATCATCACCGGAAAATACATAGACCATTTGGATGCGAGACGTATCCGGCATGGGGACCTCCATATTTCCTATAGTAGTATGGATTTTTGCGGGCCTTCAAGGTATACTCCAGATATGAGTTTTTCAAGTTATCTCGAAACATTACCCCTCAATGAAATCACGAAATACGCCGGGACGCTCCCCAGGGACGCCATCCCGTTTACGGGCTATCCACGGCAACACCCTTCGGATAAACACAAACTGATCCTGATCCACGATCCATTGGGAGAGAACCCCATGGTGCTGGAATTCAAGATTGATGATGTGATCCATATTGAGGAAACCCATTCGGCGGTGACCGAGACCGGGGAGACGGCGCCCCTGGTCAAGCTCTGGGTTCGCCGGGGCGCTCACGGGGTGCTACTGGAACCCTTTGAGGTTCAGAACCCGATTCAGTTTGCCAATAAGTCCCGCCCGTCCGCGACCCAAGATGTCCAAAGCCGGTTTCTAGCCGATTAGGCCCGCCTATGTAAAGACGCCCGGTCTGCACTGTACGCTCTGTCCCCATCAATGCCGTATATGGTGGTAGTATCTAAAACAGCCACGCCAACACTAAATACCCTATCCCAAAAAGTGCGAACGCCGATACAACATACACCCATAACGGCAGCGCCCCGGCAGGAACACCCCCGGTTTCCCTCCTCTTCCCCGCCTTGCCGGACCGATTGTCTGCTGAACGCCTGTTCGTTGCGCGCGAGTCCGCAGTATAGCCGCAGACCGGGCAGCCACCGGTGAACAGGGATTCTTCTCCGGCAAAATTACAGGCGGGACAGCGAACCGATGAAAAGGCCCTGCCGCATTTGGGACAGGTTCTGGAGCGGAACGGCACCTCCGCCCCGCAGTGTTCGCAGAAAAAATGGGGGTTTTGCCCCTTCATGATAGTGATTTACCCTTTTGCGACGGATGTTTTTTCCGGTGGAAGCGGTTTAGCGCCGCCGGAAGCGGTTTCGGCGGCGGGTTTGGAAGGAGCACCGCTCTCAGCGGAAACGTTGTTTCCGTTGGAACCATTTTTTCCCCCGGAAGCGGTACCATCGGCGCCCTGGTTGCCACCCGCCGCCTTTTTCCCAGGAGAAGCGGAACTTCCTTTGGACGCGCCGCTCCCGCCCTTTGCATCGGTTACATAAAAACCGGAGCCCTTAAAAATAATGCCCGTTCCGCCGTTAATCAGACGGCGGAGTTCCTTCCCGCATTCGGGACATACTTTGAGAGGCGCATCGCTCATGCGTTGAAAGGCATCAAAGGTGTGACCACAGCTTTTGCATTCATACTCATAGGTCGGCATACGATAATCCTCGATAATCGATTACGTGATGATACAATTTGACGTTAATATACTGAAAACATGGTAAAAAGTAAAGCGATGGCCTCCGCGTCCAAGGCCGCGGAGGTGAGGATCAGCGCCGCGTCTTCCTGAACCGGGGGAGCGGCGAAAAGGGCGGCGATAAGCGCCGGTACATCCCCGGCGCCGGGTTTTTTACCGTCCAATGGCTGCTTAGGTAAGGGCAGGTCGAATGAACCCTGAGCGATGAAAAGCCGGATCATGGAAACCATGGCGGCCAGCGCTTTGGCCTGGC
>BNVD01000111.1 GCA_025997835.1 Spirochaetia bacterium | reverse complement strand
CCGAGATCGTCACTGCGATCGGCATCAGGGATTCCACCGAAATCTCAGCGGACGGTACCGATGTATTTACGGGAAACCAGTGGGTCACATCGGCAGTAGCAACTCCCTTCCTGGCGGCACTTGCCGCGGCGCAAGCCGTTGCCCAAAACCCCGCCGCCACTCAGCAGGAAATTACCGATGCCGGTACGCTCCTTGCGACGGAGCGTGGAAACGTTCTCGCTGTGCGGACGGCCGGGAGTATGCTCGCCAACAAAGCCCCATTAAACGCGGCGATAGCGGCGGCAAATCTGCTCAAAGACTATTACAAAATTGCAGCTAACGGCAGCGCTTTGTATAATAATCAGAAGTGGGTTACCTCGGCAGACCAGTCTACCTATGTGGCTGCCATTACCGCCGCACAGACCGTAGCCAATAATGTCGGCGCCTCACAGTCAGACGTTACCAGCGCCATAACTGCTCTGGACGGCGCGACCACAACCTTTACGAATGCCGCGACGGTCGGCACACAGACCAGTACGTCGACTGACAACATTGCCCCCCGGTACCAGACCGTTTGGACAAACAGTGTGTACAATATATCTGGGTCTAGTTTTTACGGTTCTGAAAATAGAGCTATGGGTCCACACTTGGCTGTTGACGACAGTGTTGCTTCCAGTTCTCGCTGGGCTTCATGGGTTATCGCCACCGCTGCCGCCCCAGTATACCTGACGCTGGACTTCGGTGATGCCGTTATCGTGGGAAAGAGTGTGATCAAGTCTTATAGAACCAGCGGTAATAGTGGTGCGGCGAATGGGCGCATTACCGCATTCGATATAGAATATTCGAATGACGGGGTTACCTGGAACTCTGCGATGTCGGCCCCCTATAGTGGACCCCAAATCCCTGGTTGCGCTAATGGCGAAACCAATGCGGACTACTTCTTTACCAGTACGTTTACTGCCCAGACTGCCAAGATGTTCCGGTTGAAAATTACCGGATCGGGTTCGGACGTAACGCTTCTTGACTGGTGTCTGTACGGGCAATAAGCCGTAACCGGCACGGTTAAACCAACCCCGCCCCACGGCGGGGTTTTGCGGAAGTAGCGGCGCCGGCGCAACAGCAGGCAGGCGCACGTAACCGCAGACCGCAAATGTCTGAACGAACTGATTGGGGCTGTGGTGCTATCCAGTGAACAGATAGCGCCACGGCCTTTTTTTGCGGTTGATAAGGGCAGCGGCCCCGCAGTATACTATACATACGGAGGGTATGTTATGGCACAAACAGCCGCTACTAAAGAGACCGGATTGACCTTTGAGAAGGTCTGGGAGATGTTTCAGGAGATAGGGCGAAAACAGGAAGAAACTGACCGGCAGATGAAAGAGACGGACCGGATAGTTAAAGAAACGGCCCGGCAAATGGAAGAAACGGGTCGGCGAATGAAAGAGACCGATAAACGGGTAGGGGAACTCACCAACCGGTACGGGGAAATTTCGGAACATATGATAGTTCCAAACCTGATAAGCAGTTTCAATACCTTGGGGTATACCTTTACCAAGTCCGGTCCCAATACAAAAATAGAAGACTTTGAACACAAGCTGTTCACCGAGGCCGACGCGTTCCTGGAAAACGGAGACTGTGTCATGGTTGTTGAAATAAAAACGAAACTGCGAACCAAGGATATAGACGAGCACATTAGACGCATGGAGAAGTTCCGCGTTCATGCGGATCTGCATGGAGATAAACGAAAGTATTACGGTGCCATAGCGGGTCTATTGGTGAGCGAAAGTGAAAAGGCCTATGCTCTCAAGAAAGGGTTTTATCTGCTTCAACCTGTGGGAGAAAAGTTTACTATCACTACCCCGACCGGCCGGGGTGCGCCAAAGGCCTGGTAATTGGGGTTGGGCCAAGCAACAGGGTATCATCTTCACCCTTAATGTTGGTAACCCGGCATTTTCTCCCCCAATTCCCATAATTCTTGCAACCTCCGTGCCGTTCTTTTGTCTAATACCAAATATACCTCCGGCGTAGGAGCGGTCTGCTCCGGGAGGCCGGAAAACTATAGAGGGGGTAGCTATGGGTGCGGAAGTTACGCCGTGGGCGTTTTTGGATGCGTATCGGGGGAAGTCTTTTACGGGGCTTTGGCCGACTTTGCCGGAGATGTACCGGATTACGGTGGCCCGCTATGGGGACCGGGCCTGTTTTACCATTTATGAGCCGGACCGTATCAGTCTAACCTACAAGGAATCCATCAAGATCATTCTGGCCGTGGCCCGGTGGCTCCATGCAAAGGGGATACGCAAGGGTGATAAGGTGGCGTTAACGGGGAAGAATGCCCCCGAATGGGCCATTGCCTACCTGGGGGTGCTGTTTGCCGGGGCGATTGTGGTTCCCATCGACGCCCAGCTTAAACAGGAAGAGACCGATTTATTGATCCGCACCGCAAAGGCCAAGATTCTCTTTGTTGATGAAGAAAAACACGACCGCTATACGGCCAACCCCGGCGATTTGCAGGCGATTGTCTCCCTCCACAAGGGGACTGGGACCTACATCTACGACCTGGATGGCCCGGAAGCGGATATTGAGCAGGCGGTGGAAACGGATTTGGCGGCGATTCTCTTTACCTCCGGGACCATGGGGACCCCCAAGGGGGTAATGCTGACCCATCAGAACCTGGTGTCCGACTGCTACCTTGCCCAGGGGACCCCTTTCCCGGTACTGCATACCGATGTTTTTTACGCCCTGCTCCCCCTGCATCACGCCTATACCATGCTGGCGGTGCTGATCGAGACCATTTCCACCGGCGGAGAGGTGGTGTTCGGCAAGCGTATGGTCACCAAGGCGATTTTGAAGGACCTCAAGGAAGCGAAAATCACCATGCTGCTGGCGGTGCCCATGCTCTTTAACAAGGTGCTGGCGGGGGTACTCCGGGGCATCAAGGCCAAGGGCCCCATCGTCTACGGCCTGGTCAGTATGCTGATGGGCATTTCCGGGTTTATCAAGAAGGTGTTCAAGGTGAATCCGGGGAAGAAGATGTTCCATTCGATTCTGGACGCCGCGTCGCTGACCACCCTGCGGGTCTGTATCTGCGGCGGCGGCCCCCTGGCGCCCAGCGTCTTCAAGAAGTACAATCAGTTGGGCCTCGATTTTGTTCAGGGCTACGGCCTTACCGAAACCAGCCCCATCATCAACCTGAACCCGGTGGATCACTATAAAGAAACCAGCGTGGGCAAGGTGATTCCCCAGGTTGATATGAAGGTCCTCGACCCCGACGAACGGGGGGTTGGTGAGATTATCGTAAAGGGCCCGGTGGTGATGCAGGGCTATTTCGAGATGCCCGAAGAAACCGCCGCCGCCTTTACCCCCGACGGCTACCTGAAAACCGGCGATCTGGGCTATCTGGACGACGAAAACTACCTCTACCTTACCGGCCGCGCCAAGAACATGATCGTCACCGGGGGCGGCAAGAACGTCTACCCCGAAGAAATCGAGAACGAGTTCCAGCTTTTTGAGGAAATCGACCAGATTCTGGTCCGCGGTTTCGTACTGGAAAAAAAGAGCAAAGACGAACACATTGAAGCCCTGGTCTATCCCACCCCGGAATTCTTCGCCTCCGAGGGTAAACCGGCAGCGTCCAAAGAGCAGATTACAGCCCGCATCGAGGCCATTGTCGCCGAGGTGAACCAGCGTCTGCTGCCCTATCAGCGGATCGAGCGGACGATGGTGCTGGACGAGGCGATGGAAATGACGACGACGAAGAAGATAAAGCGAGACGCCGTTTAAGGTTAAGCGTCTCGCACGAGACGCCGTTTAAGGTTAAGCGTCTCGCACGAGACGCAGTTTAAGGTTAGGCGTCTCGCACGAGACGCCGTTTAAGCGACCCACTTTGCCGGCTGAGGAATACTTATTCGGCGGGGGGGGATTTGAACCCCCGGTGTCCAGTTCCCAAAACTGGTGGCTTAACCACTGGCCTACCCGCCGCGCTCTTTAATATAGCCGTTCCTGGGTATTGCGTCAAATGGTATAGCAATGCTCATTTTAGCCGCCGGAAATGCCCTACCCGCATCTTCCCCATCTTAAAACAGGCAATTCATATATCGGACTTACATCACCGGTAACCCCTTCCTGGCGCTTGGCCCTTGCCGCAGGTCCGACGACAACGGCAGGCGGCCTGATGCCTTATTCGCATACAGCGGTCATTGTTGGGCCTACGCCGTGCTATCTTATCAAACAACACGCTACAGACCTACGGTCTGACGCGTGCTTTTACCGGGCGGGGGCGGCCCCTCCCCGAGACATCAGACCTACTGGTCTGCTGACAACTTACGATAAACCTTAAAGCGTCTTAGCGGGTAAACCGAATCCTTCAGCCAGAAAACGCGCCTGGTTCGAGAACCGTTGTTGTCATCCTTGGCTCGGGCGGGGGGCTGCCCGCTGCATCGACTGTATATGCCGCAATGCAAATTGAGAATAGCTATCGGCGCTACCTCCTGGAGTTCTAAAAAATTCTCCCCTGTACATAATTTCTCCACAATCATTGTGTAATGTAGCAGTATAGCTTTTTTTGAGGGAGAAAAAAATGAGAAAAGCATTCTTTTTAACAGCGCTTGTTTTAGCGCTCGGCATCTCGGCAAATGTATCTGCCGAACCAGTAAAAGCGGGAACGAAGACGGTCATCAATGACGCGTATTCGTTCAAAGCGGAATTTGTCAAAAAACCAAAAATGGGCGAGAGTGTTTTACGCATAACGCTCTGGGACAAAGACAGCAAACAAGTTACCGATTTGGAAGTTGTCGGCAGCTATGATATGGCTTCTATGGCGGGGCAGCATTCTATGGCCCCAAGGACTGTTCTCGCCAGCCAAAGAGGGTTTTATCTGTTCCCGGTCAATTTTGCCATGAGAGGCAAATGGCAGGTTGACCTCGTTTTTAAAACGAAAGCAACAGACGATACCCCATCGACAGAACTGTATACCGCGACAATACAGGTAACTATCTAGGATGAAACGCGCACTTGCCGGCTTCATTGCGCTGGCGGCGAGCAGTATGTTCGCCGCACAAACGGTGTCCGCTACGGACAGTCTGTTTTTCTTTGAGGCGCAAGGGGTCGCCGGTTATTCATCAAAAGAAAACGGCGCAATCTATCGTTCTGGTACAATGGACGATGTGATGCAGAAAAACTCTATCGGTTTTGACCTTATCAAGAAGTTTTCAGGCGCTGCCGGAGATGTGGCAAGTGTTGGTTTTCAATTCCGCCTGGCGTATGACGCGGATATGAAGAAAGTAGAACCCCAGTTGTTCAATGCGTACCTGAAAGGCAAAACACCTATTGGGGACTTATGGATAGGGCATGACCGTATTGCCTTCGGGCTTGCTTCCTACTGGGACACTCACGGCGACTTGTTGCAGCCCCTTCCGATGTATGGTTTTGGTTTTGACCGCGATTGGGGCGGCGGCTTTTCAAAAGATTTTTCAAAAGGCGACTTAAAATTCGCTATTACAACCGGTACCGGTATGGGTTTTGAGATAGACGAAAACTTTTTGGGAAGCGCGCGCGGTTCATTCGGTGTGCTTAACTATGACAATTACAACATAGGGCTTTCGTTTATGGGAGGCAAAATTCCCGACACTATGGGCTATGAAATCATGGAGATGCGTAAAACGGTGTTGATAGGCGGTGTGGATATTGCTTTTAACTATAATAACATCGAACAAAAAGCCGAGTTCACTTATGGTGTAAAGAACGAAAAACAGGCGATTGCGGTATTTTACCGCCTTGGCGTTAATTTTTTAGACGAGAACCGCCTGAAACTTGAAGCGCAATACGCCTATACAGACAAGGACGGACTGCAAAATCATACGCCGGGTGGCGGCGTAACATTCCGTTTAACGCAGGATTTGACGCTGCGAACCATGTATGAATGGAACAGCGTTTCGGATGAACATAGGGTTGCTGTTCAACTCTATGCATACTTTGCGCTTTAGCAAACCACAATCGATAAGGAGATGAGATTTATGAGAAAGTTTTTACTGCCGCTTATTCTTATTTTAGGATTTGGGGCAAGGGCATTTGCGGCGGTGGGCTGTGACCTCAATGACCCTGACCGTGATGTTAAGCGGCTGTTTCCCGAAAGCACCAGTTACCGGACCGCGTATCTGTCGGTTGATAAATTGGGCGGACAAACGCTGTTAGGCGAAATTGAAACACGCCTTGGCGATAAGTTTACGGGAATGTATGAAACGGTTGATGTGCCCTACACGGTTTACACTATCTACAGAGGGGAGGCTGTTATCGGATATATCCACGGCATCAATCAAAAAGGGCAATACGGCGGTTTACAGGTCTTTCTGTCTTACGATGCGCAGGGCAGCATACGGGGATTTTATTACCAAAAGATGACCAACCGTAAAGCCGCAGCGTTGCGCTCCGATGACTTCGCCAGGCAGTTTATAGGATTAACGCTTGCGGATTTTCAGGCTTATAACCCGCAAACGGCAAGCGGCGGAAGCGCCAAAGTTACCGCCATCAGAAATCCTCTTACAGAGGATGCAACGGACTTTAACGCCACATTGCGGGCAGTTAAAAAGAACCTGATATTGACGGACATTTTTGTCTTCAAAAAATGAACGAATATAAACCACCGACCTCACGGACAGCACGGACGCTTTATATGTTTTCTTGATTTGTCCGTATGGTCTGTGTGGTCCGTGGTTAAATTTACATGATTTTAGGAGTATTGCGTTGCGTTGCAACACTTCCGATTGACGTGCGGCATAGCCGCCTTTTTATAGGAGTATTGCGTTGTTTTACAACGCTTCCGATTTACGTGTGCAACAAAGTTGCACTTTTTAAGAGGAGTATTTATGAGTTTGAATGTTTTTCAAGTTTCTTACAAGAACTTGTTGCGCCGAAAACTGCGCACGGTGTTTACGCTTGTAGGAATTATGCTTTCGACATGGGTGTTAGTAACCTTGTTAGGGTTTAACAAAGGCTATGAGCAATCGCTTAATAACAGCATTGAGGGTATGGGCTTTCAAATAGTCCTTACCGCTAAGGGCTGCCCCTACGAAGCGGCTACGTTAATGTTGCAGGGCGGAACGGGTCTGCGCTATATGCCGCAAGACATCGTTGACAGCGTTGCCTCATCGCCGGAAGTTGCCGCTTCTACCGCGCAGCTTATGCACGCCGAGTTTGACCCGGACAAAGGCGACAACGGCGGCACTACGGTATATCTCGGCGT
>BNVD01000110.1 GCA_025997835.1 Spirochaetia bacterium | reverse complement strand
CGCCGCCAAACACTACTTCTGTTTCGGAGAAATTCGTGCAGGGGGCGGTGTTGCCGCCTGAATAGCCACGGGACCGTTCAAAAAAGCCGGATACCATAGCGCCGCAGCCCGGCCCTGAGTGGAGAATTGGTATCGCTTTGGGGATTGCCACTACCGTCTGCATGGCGCCCATGGCGCACATGTACCGCTGTTGTTCAATAAGGTTTGACATTTGCGCCGTTCTCCAAATACGTGTAGGGATCCTGTTTGAGCCACCAATCGGTATAGGGATTGATGGCGTGCTTTTCCAGGTTCTTTACAAACTCATCGTTTTCGATGGTTTCAAGGATACGGTGGCCGTATTTAACGATTCCCTCATAACCCATACCGAAATGTTCATCCCCGATCAACAGTGATGGTATGCCGTATTTCGCGCCCCAGAGAGTCATGCCGCCGTGGCGGGCAAAGAGAATGTCCGGGCGCACCCGGTTCAGTACATTGGCAAGTTCAAATTCCTGTTTGTTACACACGCAGTAATTCGGTACATCATCGTAATCGTTGACCACGTGCTGCAGGGTATCGCCGTTTTCCGCGCCGTGATCGTACAACGGATCGTGGTGGAAGATCGCCGCGCCCTGGGGTTTCATGCCCAGTTCCTGCAAGAGGCCCAGGAGGGAATGCCCGTGGGACGCGCCGGCGGTAACATAGGCGGTCTTGCCTTTTAACTTTTCACGGAGCGCTTCAATCTCAGGCAGCCACTTTTCCCGTTCTTCCCGCAGAAACAGTTCTACTGCTTCTTCCCGGTGGGTTATCTGCCCCAATTCCCTGAACCAGCGCTCGGTCTGCGCAATGCCGTAAGGTGCGGACTCCCGGATTTCCGGCACACCGAATTCCTGTTCCAGCGCCGCGCCAAGGTAGGAACCGAGGGTGGCACAGGCCTGCACCGTTACTGCCGCTTCCGACGATGACCCGATTTGCGCTACCGTTGCGTAGGGCGTTAAATAATTTGCCCGTAGGCCAAGCCGCTTGAACCACTCCCCAAAAACATCGGTACCCCAAAAGTTGATGATGTTCACCAGGTCTTCCTGCTTCTTTTGCGGCTTTTTGATGAGCTTCCGCGCAACACCGTGATACCCCGCGTCAAACCCGGATGTCCAAATCTTTGAGCGGAACCCCTCGCAGAAAACCGCTACCACCGGAATGCCGATTTCCTCCTCGGCCTCGTCGGAGATTCCCTGCACATCGTCACCGATGATCCCCGACGCACAGGTGGTGATCACAAAAATGGCGTTGGGCTTTACCCGCCGGTGGACTTCCCGTATGGCGTTTGCCAGTTTTTGAGCGCCGCCGTAAATCGTATCCTTTTCATTAATACCGGTACTAAAGATGCGCCGTTGTGCCGGCTTGTCCACATTGCGGTGTATGCCGTTCACCCGGTAGGTAAAGGCGAACTCGTGGAGGCAGCCTGCACATCCCACGGGGCCGTGGCTTATCACGGCGGCATCCTGTATCAGTATTAGTGTGCAAGCCGCGTTGGATGTAGAACATCCCAAACACTGGCTAAAGGAACGGCTCTTTTCTTTAAGGCAGCCCTTCCGCACATTTTGTACCAAATCCCGCGCCGTACCCGCATAGCCGGTAATGGAGCCGAGCCGCCGTTCCCGTACCGGCGACGCGGCGGCCTTCAGGTTAATATCACTCATTTACTGTCCGCTCCTCTCAAATGGTATATTCCGGGTTGGGGCGGGATATTACCAAATGTAGTTTCTCCAGAATCTTTATACGCAGTTGAATAAAAGCCTCATCGTTTCTGTTCCGGTCGGGACCGAGGTCCACATTGATCACATCTACAATTTTGCCGGGCCGGGGGGTCATGATTACGATACGGCGGCTCAGGTAGATGGCCTCATCCACATCGTGGGTAACCATGGCCATAGTGGTGCCGGTCTTTTTCCATATATCGATTATCTGATCCTGAAGCTCTATCCGTTTGAAGGCGTCAAGCGCCCCCAAAGGTTCATCCAGCAGTAATACTTTCGGTTCATTGATCAGCGCCCGGATGATGGCAACCCGCTGTGCCATACCCCCTGAAATCTCATGGGGATAGGATTTCTCAAAACCGTCAAGGCCGATCATATTGATATATTCCTGCACCAGATATTTTTTCTGTTCATACACCTTGAGGGCTTTAAGGCCGACAGCAACGTTGTCGTGAACCGTTGCCCAGGGGAACAGGGTCGGCTGCTGGAAGATATAGCCCCGTTCATGGCTGGGCTCCCGTATGGGCTGTCCCTCAATGGCAAGACTCCCCGCCTGGGGCTGGTCCAGCCCCGCGATAAGCCGCAATAACGTGGTCTTTCCACACCCGGAAGGCCCGATAAAGGTGATAAACTCACCCTTTTGTATCTGGAGGGTTACACCCTTTAAGGCGTAGAGGGGGGTCCCGTTGGTGTCCCGGTATATCCGGGTAACGTTCTCTATGTCGATTAAGGTTTCACTCATTTCAGGATTCCTTTCTGCCAGCGCAGTACAGAACCGCGTATCAAAGCGATTAAGGCCAGTATCAGCGAGAACTCAATGGCGATGATGATGATGGCGCCGTACACTTTCGCGTATGCGCCCCATCCTTTTGCCCAGTTGATATAAAACCCAAGTCCGGCTTTTGCGCCGACCATTTCCGACACAATCAGTGTGGTAAAAGAAAAAGCGGTAGCGGTCATGATGCCGGTAAACATACTGGGCATGGCGTGGGGTACGGCGATACGGAACAGTAAAAATTTGTCCTTTGCCCCAAGCGTCTTTGCTACCTCAAAATAACTTTTCGGCGTAGCGATAATACCCGCCGCCATCATCGAAGACACCGGAAACCATGATGATATAAATATTAAAAACACACCGGTAATAAAACTGGTGGGAAGGATGACCAACGCAATAGGCAGCCATGCGACCGCAGGAACAATGCCGGTTACTTTAATAACCGGGGACAGCCAGTAATCCCACTGCCGCCACCAGCCGATAGCGGTCCCGGTGGCAAGCCCCAGAGCGGTGCCGGTAATCATGCCCACAAAAAAGAGGCGCATCGAATACAGGGTATGTTCCAGCAGCTTCATCCGGTCGCCATACATCACATTGATTATGTCGGCCATGCCCGGAAAATAAGGCAGGGGCAGGATACCGCTTTTTGTGGTGAGCAGGTCCCAAACAGCCAGGACTACACCGCCTGAAAAAATAAACTGCGCCTTATGGTAGAGCTTCCTGCGGAACAGGGGCCGTGAAAGGGCAAAGACATATAAAAACAGCAATACTACGATAAAAGCGATCAACACCACCCGGTACGGCCGGGGTTCGACTTTAGGTTGTACCGTGGGAAGCGTTATACTGATGATGAGAGCCGCCGCAAGGGAAAGGACGGCCGCCCAGAACCACGCTTCCGACTTGGGCTTCCAATAGACCGGGTCCTCCGCGATAGTGGGGTCCATATACCACTTTTGTTTTTCCACAATACCTTCCTTAAAGACGACAGAAAATCAACCAATGCTAACGAGTTAAGAAGAAATTAACCACGAACCTCACGAATTTTTTTGTATAACAGTTTGTAGCTTTTGTGTGGTTCGTGGTTAAAACATTTTTACATCACCTACTTTTTCCCGGCCGCATCCGCCACGGCGGCAATATCAACATAGAGATCATCAACAAACTGCTGGGGGTCGAGGTCTGCGGGGAGGTAACCAATCCTGGTCAGCCAGTCGGCAAAGTAAACCGCATCGTCTTTCGCCCTGATGTTTGCCGCGTGACCGGAGTGATTGCCGTATTTGTAGTGATCCAGCAGACCGGCTACCAATTCAACTTCGTCGGTGGCGATCAGTTTTTCCTCAACCAGCTTTTGGGCTGCCTCCTCAGGGTGGGCGCCTATCCATTCGGTGGCTTTGTTGATCGCCCGCAGAACCCCTGCCACTGCGGCGGGATTCTCCTGTATCACCTTGCCCGCTCCGAAAAGGAAGCAGCACGCTTTACCGGCAAACAGGGGGTGGTCGCTGATGTCAACCAGAACCCGATACTTTCCCGTGTTCTCGGCCATGGTCGCAAAGGGGTCCCACGCCGACACGACATCGGCCTCGCCCTTCTCAAGCGATTGAATGATGAGATCCCCCGGAAAGGGCTTCCAGCTGATTTCCGTCTGGGGATCAATACCAACGCTTCCCGCGACAACCGATGCCACGGACATGGGGGTTCCGCCGATTTCGTCAACCGCAATCGTTTTGCCCCGTAAATCCTCCAGCGTAGTGATAGGCGAATCCACCGGGACCAGGAGCTTTATGCACCCCTCATGGAGCCCGCCGATGAGTTTTACGTCGATGCCGTTCTGGACTGCGGGAAAATACTGAAAATCCCCGTTGGAGATGATGTTTTTCCCCGCCGCCAGCGCCGAACGCTCCGCCTCAAAGGTACTGCCGCTGACCAGGGTGATATTGATCCCCTCTTCGTCAAAGTAGCCGTTCAGCTTGGCAATCGTTACCGGGGAACCACAGGTGGACCCGCTATAGGCTATATCATAGGCCCCAAGGGGATATTTGCTATCCGCCTTTTTAGAGCACCCGAAAAATACCAGCGCCACCAACAGCGCCGCCGCCAGAACCACGAAAATCCGCTTCATCATCATTTCTCCTTGTAGGTCAAATTCATCGGGATATATTATTCCGATGGTTATAGTATGAATTTAAGATACCGTGATCGCCAAATCGTGTCAACCACAGTACCTTAAATTTCGCTAACTTTTTTATTGGACCTATACCCGCTTAGAACGCCGGAATCACCGCGCCCTGATACTTTCCTTCTATAAATTGGCGAACTTCCTCGGACGTTAACGCCGTATACAAGGCCTTGACGGCGGGATCGTTCACCCTGGAGGCTTTTACCCCCAAAATGTTCGCGTAGGGCGAATCCGCGCCTTCCCGGAACAGCGACCCCTTGGCATCGATACCCGCTTCGAGGATCTTGTTGGTATTGGTGATGTATACGTCAAAATCGTCCTTTACCCGGATAATCAGGGCGGCATCCAGTTCCGTCAGGGTGATGGGCTTGAGGTACCGGTCAACCGTGTTGGCAACCGTGGTCTGATACACGTCGACGCCCTGTTTCAGGGTGATAAAGCCCGCCTGCTCAAGGATGCGCAGGGCCCGGTATTCGTTGGTCGCGTCGTTGGGAATGGCGATCTTCGCGTTGGCCGGTACTTCCGCGGTGGTTTTGTATTTAACCGCGTATGCGCCGATGGGCTCAACGTGAATGTTGCCGCCGTTTACCAGATCAAAGCCCCGTTCCGCAACGATGGACTTTAAGTAGGGCTCGTGCTGGAAGAAGTTTACATCCAGTTCCCCGTTGGCCACCTGCTCATTGGCCAAATTACTATCGGTGGTAGTGATAATGTCAATGTACACTCCCTGTTTCTCCAATCCGGGCTTTACAAATTCCAATAGCTCCGCATGGGGAACTATATCCGCCTGCACCTTCAGTGTAGTCCGTTCGGCCGCTGTCTGCCGGGAAGCTGTCCGGGAGGTTGCGTCCTTTTTGGCACCTCCGCAGGATGACAGTAAAACCATACCGGCCGTAAGCAATGTTACGGCTGCCAGTGCCATCAACCCCAATCCGAAAGATCTCTTCATAAAAAACTCCTTTTTTGTGCGGCGTCAGACCAAAGGTCTGTTCAGACCAAAGGTCTGTTCAGACCAAAGGTCTGTTGCCGCACAGTTTAATCGAAGCGAAACAACGTTTCGCATAACTCCCTTTACTATTTTTATCAGCCACAAGGCCGATTTTACCTATATCAGATGGCGTCTTTTCAAAATATATTTTGATATTCCGCCGCCGATTATCTGTATCATTTCCACCAGAATAATCAACACAAATACCGATGCGATGAGCATATCCACCCGGAAGCGCAGATACCCGTACCGTACCGCCACATCTCCCAGTCCGCCCGCGCCGAAGGAACCGGCCAGGGCGCTGGTAGAAATCACCGCGATAATGGCCACCGTAAAGTTCCGCACCAGATTCGGCAGCGCTTCCGGCAGCATCACCTTGAACACGATGTCGATAGATTTCGCCCCCATCGCCAGGGCCGCCTCAAACTTCCCCTTGGGAACTTCAAGAATACTGTTCTCCACCAACCGGGCAAACATGGGGATACAGGTCACCGCCAGGGCGACAATACAGGCCTTTGGCCCGTAGGATACGCCGATAATCAGCCGGGAAAGGGGCAGAATCAGGATGATGACGATCATCGACGGCAGGGAACGGAACGCGTTGATGATGCTCCCCAACACCGAGTTAAACACCCGCATGGGGTGGAGCCCGTCCTTATCGGTCAGCACCAATGCTATCCCCAAAACAAGGCCTAACAGCCCGGTCAGTATGGTTGTAAGCGAAGTCATGTACAAAGTTTGACCAATGGCAGGGGCAACAATACTCCAGACCTCCCCGCCAAAGGCGCTGCGCAGTGTTTCTGCGAATTTGGTAAAGCCCGTCATATACCCGCTCCTTCCTGCCATTCACGGTTGGAAAAATCCCGGTTGATCTTCATGAACAGTTTTGCTGTTTCACTCACCGGATTGAGGAAAACGCTCTTTACCGGGCCCGATTCCGCAATCACCCCATCCTCAAGGACCGCCACCCGGCTGCACGCGTAGTGAATCACATCAAGTTCATGGGTGATCAGCACAATGGTAAGCCCCAGCTTACGGTTAATATCGATCAACAGGTCCAGAATCGAAAGTGAGGTGAGGGGGTCCAGCGCGGAGGTCGCCTCATCGCTTAACAGAATAACCGGATTGTTCGCCAGCGCCCGTGCAATCCCCACCCGCTGTTTCTGCCCGCCCGAAAGCTGTCCCGGATAGAAGTCCTGTTTATCCGAGAGCCCCACCAAGTCCAGAATCTCCTGGACCCGCCATGCAATCTTTCTGCGGTCCTCCCCGGCAATCTCCAGGGGAAAGGCCACATTCCCAAACACCGTCCGGGAATCCAGCAGATTGAACTGCTGAAAAATAATGCCAATCTTGCGCCGGTAAGCGTCCAACTCCTTGCGCGTAAGGGCGGTTATCTCCTGCCCGTCAATGACGATACGCCCGGTCTCCGGCGTCTCCAGCCGGTTGATACACCGGATCAACGTGGACTTCCCCGGAGATTGCCGGGGAGGACCGCAGAAAGATTGCATGGCGGGTCCAGGAGATTCTGGACTTGGTGGGGCTCTCGGATAAACAGGACT
>BNVD01000109.1 GCA_025997835.1 Spirochaetia bacterium | reverse complement strand
TATCGGATAAAGTTTCCGATTTATGTGGTTTAGAACCAAATGAAGATGACATTCAGAAATTCTTAAAAAATTTATCAAATACTATATTACGAAAAAATAACGAAGCCAATCATAATACATTACCTAATCCTGCTATTGATAGTAGATTATTACGAACTGTTTTTCAAGATAATTTAGCTGGTAATGTGATTGAATCATTTCCTGATAGATGTTTAATAATAAGAATTAAAAAAAATACAATTATTGCGAGGGGTTCCGTTTATGAAGCTGTTCGCAGGAGTTGGAAATTATCAAAAGAACATGCCGAGCAAGCGGATTACATTTTAGCATTAGAAATGGATAGTGGAATAGTTAAAGGTGTCTTTCGGGCTGATAATTGGCTTCAAGATGGTGATAGATATTATTTTGAGGGGTCTGAAATTACCGAAGGGATAGTTGTAGAACAATATTTGAATAAACACCTTCCAGCTAATTTTATTCAACCCGGCTCACAAAATCCCATTAAATACACTTGGTAGGAATAATTTATGAGTTATTCTTTTGTAAGGAAATGAAAATGGAAAAACACATCCCACCAGATACAGCTAAAGCTTTTTTGATTCAGGGTATGTCTCTCGCCAAAGAAGGAAAGCGAATTATTGCTTGCATCAGCGTCGATTACCAGACACTTATTTCCGGCTCTCATAAGTGCATTGATAAAAAGTACAGACAGGGTAGTTTTTCCTGTTCCTCCTTTGATTGAATTTATCGCGATTGTTTTCATACTTTACCTCCTAGCTGGCACAATATAGATAAGACCGCCCATTACGAGGCGGCCTTTTATTAGTACATTGCTGTACAAGAGATAATATATAAGGGGCAAGTAAGATTATTGCTGGTTATCGGAAACATAAATCCTCTTACAATAAGGGGTTCAAAACATTGGGTGGAAGGACCTAACCTTCCACCCAACCAACTTACAGGTTTCATTTATTGGGTGTTTTCCCCTGTCCCCTTTTATGCTGTTAATCACGATTGTTTTCATATTGAAACCCCTATCGCGTTCTGCCAATTAGCGGTAACTCCGGAAATATCCGGCAATAAGCCGCCAAATACTTCCCCTGTTGTAACAGCCACATCCATAAGGTCACTTTCAAGAGCATGGTCGGAATAGTCCTTAAACACCGATTCCGTTTTATGCCCGGTAGCGAGCATAACCTTCCGCGCTTCCAGTTTGTCTGTCATGCGGGAAGCGTAAAAATGCCGCCATGAATGAAAGACAACATTCCTTTTCGCCCAATATTCCTTGACTTCTTTCTTCTTTTCAGAGGTAGGGGTATCCCCGGCGCGTAGGCGGAAAAGCATACGTTTCAATTCAAAAGCAGCAGTATATGAACCGCAAGGACGATCCTTTTTTTCACCCCAAAACACATAACCGTTACCGTGAGGATTGAACTTTGCCAGATTGAGCATAGCGTCACGGATTGTAGGAATTACCGGCACAATCCGTTCCTCATCTGTCTTGGTAGACTTGAGACCGTCAATCGCCGAAAAGGAGCTCTCGATGGTCAGGTATTTTTCCCCGATGTTTTCCACTTTCAAGGCCAGAATTTCACCTATCCGCAAACCTGTGGTCATAGCCACGAGGTTGATGAGCATAGACCGCTTATCCTTCCATTCCAACTTGAATAAGTCCTCCGCTTCCTTGGGCGAAAGAACCCCCCGCTTCTTGCCTTTGCCGGTATATCCGGCCAAACCGATGGTAGGGTCGGTTGGGATTAGCTCGTTAGAAAACGCCCATTTCAGGGCGGTAACGCCTACAAGCCTGATTTGTCTCAATGTCATTGTGGAGAGTTCGGGATGTTTCTGGGCGATATGAACGGAAAAATCCTTGAGGTTCTGCTTGGTCACTTCGCCGATTTTTTTCTCGCTGAAGTAGGGCACCCAATAGATGTTGACCCGCTCCAGACAGCATCGGGTATGCTTCTTGCCCATTCTGCCACCATGGGAGAGCTTTTCGGCGATGTAGGGGGAACGGTCATAATCCCAGAAACGCCGGAGGTAGTCTTCCATCGCCTCGGATTCTTTGGACCCCTTTTTGACGATGGTCTCAACCAATCCCCGGTCTTTCAAGACTTTCTCAATCTTGGCGACATCATGGGCCGTAAGATCAACTCGTTTAAGGGCGGAGAGTACCTGGCTTGCGCTTATCAGGTCTTCTATCGGACGGAGAGATACCTCCTGTTCTACCTGTTTTTGGGGAATTCCGTCTCTGAGCCAACCGGCAACGACGATAAGGGCATCATCGCGGTTTGCCTTGCCTGTCGAAATGGCCGAAAGCCGCCTTTTAGTGGCGAAGTCCGTAAATTGGACATAATAGATATAGCGTGCCTTGGACACGTTCCGTGGGAAAAGATAATACTGACGCACCAACAACTCCTTCGAAGCAACAAGAGAGCAAGGCGAACCTTGCTTACACTTTTGCTTACAGTCAGAAGAATTTTGTTGGACATCAGTTGTCTGGTAGTCCTAAAATGATGACGTAATTCCTTATAACATAAAGAATTAGCGTCTTTTCCCCAGGGAGGATTTGAACCCCCACAAGCAGATCCAGAGTCTACCGTGCTACCATTACACAACCGGGGAATGGGTTCCAACTGCAAAAGCCATTGAAACCAATATTGAGTTGAATGTATCTACCGGGCGGTTTTTTGTCAAGTACCCGCCGGTAAGATTAACGAACAATGTTCCGTTATGGTAAACTCACCCTTCCCGGAAAAACGCCCCATACCCCTGATATGTGGTATACAGATCGATCTTGCTGATCACCTCAAAGGGCGAGTGCATGGATAACACCGGGATACCGCAGTCCAGTACCTCAAGGCCCAGGTTGGCGACATATTTGGCGATGGTGCCGCCGCCGCCCTTGTCTACCTTTCCCAGGTCGCCGTACTGCCACTGTACCTTATTCCGGTTGAATATCCCCTGTACACGGCCGCAAAATTCCGCGTTGGCTTCGCTGCCGTTGAACTTGCCGCCGCTCCCGGTATGTTTGGACAGCCCTATGCCTTTGCCGAAAAAGGAGGAGTTTTTTCGGTCATACACCCCGTCAAAATTGGGGTCAAAGGCGGAGTTTACGTCCCCGGAAAGCATACAGGATGCGCCCAGGGTTTGACGGAGCAGAATTTCCGAGAAACTCCCGGCGGTTCCTGATACCAGAAAGGCGATAAAATTCTCAAAGAGCCGGGACTGGGCCCCGGTATTCCCGGCGGAGCCGGTCTCTTCCTTGTCGGTAAAAATAGCGACGATGGTTTTTTCCGGGGGGGAGCCTGCGGCGGCCATGTCCAGGGCGGCGCGCAGAGTGGCGTAGACGCAGCAACGGTCATCGTGGCCGTAGCCGCCTATCATGCTGCGGTCAAAGCCCAGGTCGCGGGACTTAAAGGCGGGGACCAGTTCCAGTTCCGCCCCGGCAAAATCCTGTTCCACCATGCCGTATTGCTCGTGGAGGATATTGAGCAAGTTGAGTTTGACCTTATCCTTGGCCTTGGCATCCTGAAAGGGCCGGGACCCGGCCAAAACATTGAGGTCCTCCCCGCCGACGAATTCCGAGGCCTTCTTCTGCATCTGTTCACGGGCAAGGTGGGGCAAGAGGTCCGTAATGGTAAAGATCGGGTCTTTATCATCTTCCCCAACGCAAATTTCAATCTTCCGTCCATCTTCCCGGATCACCACGCCGTGCAGGGCCAGAGGAATGGTGGTCCACTGATAGGTCTTGATGCCCCCGTAGTAGTGAGTATCCAAAAAGGCGAATTCCGTATCTTCGTAGAGGGGATTGCCCTTTAGGTCTATACGGGGGGAATCCACATGGGCGCCGATGATGTTCACCCCGGCGCTTACCGGCTGTTTCCCGATGACCGCGCAGACCAGGGACTTGTCCCGGTTATTCTGATACACCCGGTCGCCGGGTACCAGCGGACCGGGGTCTGCGGACCTGCGGTCTGCGGACCGGAGGTCCGAAATGTCCTGAAACCCCGCGCCGTTCAGCGCCTCAAGAATGGCGGTAATACATTCCCGTTCGGTCTTTCCCGCGTCGAGGAACTTTTTGTAGTCCTCCGCAAACCGGTATACCCCTTCTTCTTCGGAGCCAAGACTGTCCCAAATGTTCTTCTTGTTGACAAAGAGCTTCTCCGACAGGAGCTGCCCCTCGGTCTTGCTTTCACCCTTCCCTTCCGCCTGATCCCCTGCCGTCATTATCCACTCCTGCTGTTACGTTATCCTACCGCTTAAACTTCAGGGTTTCCAAAGTTGAGTCACCCCGCTTCACTTCAAACCACAGTTCCCTACCCGTTTTTTCCCGCAGGAGTTTGTAGAACGATGCCATGTCCCGCACCGCCTCGCCGTTGATGCTGATGATCCGGTCTGTCGACTGGAGGCCGATGATTGCCGAAGGACTGTCGGGGATCACCTGATAGGCGACAACCCCCCGGTCGTTCTGTTCCAGCTTGAGTTCCTTCCTGATGGCATCGTTTAAGGGCACGGCGTAGACCCCGGGCCAGAGCTTCTTGTTTTCCGCCGCCACCGCATCGGTGCGGGCCTCAATACGGACGGTAATCTCCTGTGCCGCCCCGTCCCGGATCACCGTAAAGGTTACCCGCTCACCGGGCTTCAGGTCCCCAACCGCCAGAGTCAGAGCGTTCACCCCCCGTACCTCCCGGCCGTTGATGTGGGTGATAAAGTCCCCCGGCTGTATGCCCCCCTTGTTCGCCGGGGAATCCAGGAACACCTGGGAAGCCAGCGCTCCCCGTTTCCCCTCAATCCCCAGAGCCTGGGCCAGATCTTTATCCGGTTCCAGGAGGGATACCCCCAGCCAGCCGTAGCTGATCTCGCCTTTGCTGATAAATTCTTCGATGGACCGCTTGGCGTTGTTGATGGGAATGGCGAACCCCAGCCCCACCGAGCCGCCCCCGGTACTGCTGGCAATCCAGGTATTGATCCCCACAACCTCTCCCCGGATATTCACCAGCGCCCCGCCGGAATTCCCCTGGTTGATAGAGGCATCGGTCTGGATAAAGTCGTTGATGTTGTTCCCCGGCCCGCCGGTACGCCCCACCGCGCTGACAATGCCCATAGTCACCGAGGACATATAGCCCAGGGGGTTCCCCACTGCAATGGCCCAGTCCCCCACCTTGAGGGCGTCCGAATCCCCCAGCACCGCCAAGGGGTATGCGTCGCCGGTCTTGAAGGACACCATAGCCAGATCCTTCCGCTCATCCTTACCCACCAGTTCCGCCGGGTACTCCTTGCCGTCATTGACGGCCACCATAATTTCGTTGGCGTCTTTTACCACGTGGAAGTTGGTCAGCACATAGTAGACATCCTTGACCTGCCGGACGATGATCCCCGAACCCAGCCCCTGGGAGCGGTATTCCCGTTCCTGCCCCCGTTCGTTGGGCCCCCCCTCCTGGGGTCCGAAGAAGAATTCCCAGGGTATACCGTTAAACTGGGGCGCCTGCTGCCTCCTGATGGAAACGGTTTTCAGTTCCACCACCGACGGCAGCACCTTGTCCGCCACCGCGTTAAAGGCTGTCTGGAGGCTTTCCGCCACCGCCAATGCGTCCGCGGGGATGGTAACCTGATTTTCCTGTGCCTTTGCGGTACGCGTCCCCGTGGGGGTAGAGCAGGAAAATGACAGAAACGCCAGGGAAAACCCGAAGATCACCCCGATTAACACCAAATTAAAGACGAAAAAGTTCTTCGATGACAATTTTTCCGAAAGATTCATACACCGGTACTCCTCACAAATCTGTATTTTATCCGTATCACCTGATACTACTGTATCACCTGATACTACCGTATCAGATAATACTACTATAATAATAAAAAAAATATGAGATGGTTACACCCACAAATCCTCTGTAAGGACTTCCGTATGGTCCGCGAAAATTGCCACCGTATGCTCCCAGTGGCAGGAAATCTTGTCGTCGGCGGTGACCACGGTCCAATCATCGTCCAGAACCTCCACATCCCCGGTCCCCAGGTTGATCATGGGCTCAATGGCGATAACCATTCCCCGTGTCATCCGGGGATTTGCGCCGTGGGGACAGTTGGGCACCGCAGGGTCTTCATGGACATCGAACCCTACCCCGTGACCGCAAAAATCGCGGACCACCCCGTAGCCATGCTGCTGGGCGTGGGCGTATACCGCCCGGCCTATCTGGAGTATCCGCTCCCCTGCCTTTGCGGCCTCAATCCCCTTGGCTAAACATTCACGGGTTACCTGATTGAGCTTGCGGGCGGTATCGGTCACCTTCCCCACCTCCACCGTCACCGCCTGGTCACTGATAAAGCCTCCCAGGTCTATCCCGCCGTCCAGGGACACCAAATCCCCGCCGGCAATCTTCCGCCGGGAAGGAATACCGTGGATCACTTCTTCGTTCAGGGAAATACAGAGCGCCCCCGGAAAGGGATTTTTTTTGGAGCCGTACCCCAAAAAGGCGGGTTTCCCCCCGGCCTTCTTGATCCAGTTTTGGGCCCACCTGTCCAGTTCAATGGTTTCCACCCCCGGCGTAACCAATGGCACCAGTTCCCGGTACATAGCACTGAGCAGCCGGCAGGATTCCCGGATACCGTCAATCTGCTTCTCATTTTTCAGTCGGATCATGGTTGTTCCTTATGGATAAGAAAAATTAACCGCGAAGTCGAATAAGTCGAAGAAGGAAAGACGTATAGAATTTTCTCACTTCTGCGCCTGCGAACCTATGGTTCGATTCGACTTCGCGGTTAAAAATTCTTCATCTCTGTTTAGCCTACCGCATTCAGCTTGTGTCGAAGCCGGGCCGCGCTGGGCAAGGCCGGGTCCCGCTTGAGGGCCTCGCGGAAGACCGCCTGAGCCCGACGGTCTTCTCCCATACGCAGCAGGGTCTCCGCCACGGAGCGCATCCACCGGGCCTCTTCCCGCGGAGGAAAGCCCAGTTCCAGCAGAATCTCCATGCAGTCGATATAGGTTTCCCCGTCTACCGACGGCCTGAGCCGGAGCCGCACCAGCTCCTTCAGCGCATCTTCAATATCGATGACAAAATGACGGAAATAGGGCCGCCGCCGTTCCTCCCGGATAACATCAGTATATAGAATAAAAGCCTCGTAGTACCGCTGCCGCTTTTCCAGTTCCTCCGCCAAAATAAAGGTGCAGTCCAGCCAGTCTTCCCGGTCCAGGTACTTTTCCATGGGGAACCCAAGCCCCCCGTGATGCCGCCAGGTTTTCAGCGCCTCCCCCCCTTCAAGATGGA
>BNVD01000108.1 GCA_025997835.1 Spirochaetia bacterium | reverse complement strand
TTGCTGTAGGCCGTACGTACATACTCAAGCCGTAACTGCTGAAAAACAGACGCCCGCAAAAACTTGATCACAATCGCCGCACTGTTACTGGCGCTCCAGGGGGGCAATATCGACGGGGCAGGAATTACCGGATCCCTGCTGCAGCAATTGGGACAGGATAAGTTTGACGTAGTGCCGGGGTATTCCGGTTCGGTGCAGCTTTTGGCGTTGAATAACGATGTGAAGGGTCTTGACGATTTACGGGTGCGGCAGGCGATTAACTACGCTATCGATATTCCTGAAATCATTGATACGGCGTTCTACGGATATGGGGAGCCTTCGGGAAGCCCCCTGATTCCGGCGTTAACCGCCGCCTACGAAACGGCGCTGAAGAACCCCTACTCGGTAGATGTTGAACGGGCACGGCGGCTGTTGACGGAAGCGGGATATGGTAATGGTTTCGCGCTGGAGATTACGGTTCCTTCAAATTACACGATGCATGTGGATACGGCACAGGTGATCGTGAATCAACTGGCAAAGGTTGGGGTAAACGCCACGATTAAGCTGGTGGATTGGGCGACCTGGCTTTCCGATGTGTACGATGTGTACACGGGGCGGAAGTATGAGGCAACCATTATTTCGCTGGACGCAAACACGGTTTCTCCCCGATCATTTCTGTCCCGGTACCGGTCCGATGCGGGGAGCAATTTTATAAATTTCAGAAACGCCGCCTTTGACCGGGTGTATGACTCGATTTGTACCGAAACGGACGATACGGTACGCGCCGCCCTTTACCGGGAAGCGCAGCGAATCATTTCCGATAACGCCGCCGGTGTGTATATTCAGGACATTATCGGTTTTAAGGTCTTTCCGAAAGGACGGTTCGCCGGGGCGGTAAATTATCCCCTCTACGTGATTGATTTTTCAGGCGTCTACAGTAATACTGCGCTTTCCCGGTAAGATTGGGTTAGTCAGGGGCCGGTTGGGAGAAGCATGAGTTTTATCGGAAAAAGGCTTGTTATTACCCTAGCCACCCTGTTTCTGGTGTCCCTGCTGACCTTTACGGCCTTTGCACTTATCCCCGGGGACCCGGCCTTGCTGGCCCTGGGGATTGAGGCAACCGGTGAACAGCTGGCGGAGATGAGAGCCAATATGGGGCTTGACCGGAGCTTTCCCGAACAGTACTTCTCATGGCTCGCTCGTTTTTTTACGGGAAAACTGGGGTACTCTTCCCGCTTCCACGGGGCTTCCATCAGCGGCATGATCCTGGAACGGCTGCCGGTGACCTTTACACTGGCGGCGCTATCCCTGTTGTTTATCGTACTTATTTCTGTTCCCGCAGTGTTACTGTCGGTAAAAAAAGAAAACGGCTTTGTTGACCGGCTGATGAATACCGTTACGGCAATAAATATTTCCTTTCCCGGCTTTTTTCTGGGGGTACTCTTTATCTGGGTCTTTGGCCTTGTACTCAGGCTTTTTGTACCGGGGGCGTACGTTGATTACCGGGAGAACTCAGGCGCGTTTCTGGCATATTTACTGTTTCCCGCGCTGGCTATCGCCATTCCCAACGCGGCGATTGTGATCAAGTTTTTGCGGGCGTCTGTTTTTCAGCAGTTACGGCTTGAGTATGTACGTACGGCCTACAGCAAAGGGAATTCCCGGCAGCGGGTACTGTACCGGCATATCCTGAAAAACGCCATTATTCCGGCGGTTACCCTGCTTGGGATGATCACCGGAGAAATTTTTTCAGGCAGTATCGTAATTGAACAGGTGTTTACCATTCCGGGGATAGGGCGGCTCCTCATCGCCTCCATCACTTCCCGTGATTATACTATGGTACAAACACTGGTGGTGTATATCGCCTTTATGGTGGTACTGGCCAATACGCTGGTGGACATTGCCATCAGGGCCATCGATCCCCGGATACGGTTCCGGTGAGGGGCGGGATGATAAACATCAGGATTGGGGCAACACTGGCAGTGTTTGTGGCGGGAATGGCGCTGATGAGTCTTTTCTATCTGCCCCGCGGCTACACCGAAATGGACAGCAGTATCCGGTTTACACCGCCGGGGAAGGGGCATCTTTTGGGGACCGATAACTTCGGCAGGGATGTGTTCTCCCGGATCATGGCCGGGAGCCGGTATACACTTCTTGTTGCACTGGTTACGGTTGCGGGAAGCGCCCTGATTGGCGCCTCTTTGGGGCTCGCCGCAGGGTTTACCGGGGGTATTTGGGATGAGATTACCATGCGGCTCATGGACGCCTTAAGTTCTTTTCCGGGGATACTGTTGGCGCTGGTGATGGTAGCCCTGCTCGAGAATGGGAGCATCTCCCTCATCATCGCCCTGCTTGTTCTGTTTATTCCCGGTTTTGTGCGGATCATGCGGAGTGGTATGCTGCAATTAAAAGACAAGGATTTTGTAAAAGCAGCGAAACTGTGGGGCTGCCCACCCCTCAGAATCATCTTTATACATATACTGCCGAATCTGCTTCCATCGTTACTGCCGGCGCTGGTTCTGGGGCTGTCCAACGCGATCCTCGCGGAGGCCACCATGAGCTATCTTGGACTGGGGATACAGCCTCCAACGCCAAGCTGGGGACGTATGCTCGCCGAATCCCAAGCCTTCCTCTTCAACGCCCCCTGGTGCACTCTTGCGCCGGGAATTATGATCATGCTGACGGTGCTGGCCTTTCATTATCTGGGAGAGGGCATACGGCAGCACTACCGGGCGGGATAAAAAAGTGACACCATTACTACAGGTTGAACACCTTTCGGTGGGCATAACCAGAGGGAAACACACTTTTACTGCGGTTGACGATATTGGTTTTGTCATCCGCTCCGGGGAAATCCTGGGTATCGTAGGCGAGTCGGGGTGCGGCAAGAGCCTTACCGCCCTTTCCATCCCCGGCCTGTTGCCAGAGGCGGCATTGGGCTACGGACGGCCCGAAGTCATTGGCGGCAGCATACGCTTCAACGGACAGGACATGCTTGCTATTCCCCAACAGGAACTCTGCCGTATCAGAGGAAAGGAAATCTCTATGGTGTTTCAGGAACCAGCCCTGTCCCTGAACCCGCTGGTAAAAACCGGCGCCCAAATCGCGGAAACGCTGGTGCTGCACGGCGAAAAAGACAAGACCCTGAACAGAAAACGAGTACTGGAACTCTTGGGCAGCCTGGGGCTTCCTGAACCGGAAAAGCTCATCAACTCCTACCCCCACCAGCTTTCCGGGGGCATGAACCAGCGGGTAATGATTGCCATAGCTGTTATCTGCCGGCCAAAACTGCTCATTGCCGACGAACCTACCACGGCGCTTGATGTTACGATTCAGGCCCAGATACTGAACCTGATGAAAAAAATAAACCGGGAATTGGGAACATCAATACTGTTTATATCCCACGATCTCGGTGTAATTCGCCGTCTCTGCGGCCGGGTACTGGTAATGTACGCGGGAAAAATCCTGGAATCCGGGACGGTAGAAGACGTGTTCTCAAACCCCATCCACGAGTACACACGGGGGCTTTTGGGGTCCATTCCGGGGAGGGAGCGGAAGGGCGCGGCCTTGACGAGTATTCCGGGAAAGGTACCGGCCATAGAAGAAACGCCGCGGGGCTGCCCCTTTGCGAAGCGGTGCGGGAAAGCGCAGGAACGGTGTGGATTTGAGTTTCCCTTGGAGACGGCGGTGACTGGCGGCGGCAGAGATGGTACGGACAGCGAGACTCCCCTCCCCCACCGGGTACACTGTATCCTTGCGGAGCCGCGG
The DNA here is from genome assembly GCA_025997835.1 of Spirochaetia bacterium. GTDB lineage: Bacteria > Spirochaetota > Spirochaetia > Treponematales > Breznakiellaceae > BNVD01. Next base: position 3,723 of record BNVD01000108.1, on the reverse strand, counting down.
CCGGCGAGGTTCAGACAGTGAAAGAAACAGAATCCCTGTTATCAATTAGGGATGTATCGAACACCTACACAACTCAGGGCTTTGGCGGTTTCGGCAGAAAAGAAGAAAAGCCCGTACTGGATCATGTCAGCCTTGAGATCGCCCAGGGTGAAATCTTCGGGCTCGTGGGAGAATCGGGGTGCGGAAAAACCACCCTGGGACGGTGCGTGCTGGGGCTCATTGATTATGAGGGGGAAATTATCATCGACGGACTGCGGCAGGACCGGAAACGGCGGAAAGTAATGGCGAAAACGGTACAGGCAGTGTTTCAGGACCCCTCTGCCTCCCTCAATCCGGCAAAACGGGTTGGCTGGCTTTTGGAGGAACCGCTCCGGCAGAAGACTGGACGGCCGTGGGACAAACGGGAACGGCTGCGACGGGTAGACGAGGTACTGGACTTGATTGGCCTGGAAAGCGCCTATAAGAGCCGCCGGGTGAACGAACTTTCGGTGGGACAAAAACAGCGAATCTCCATAGGCTGCGCACTGATGCTGCGTCCCCGGCTCATCATCGCCGACGAGCCGGTAAGTTCCCTGGATGTTTCCGTGGGCGCCCAGATACTCAATCTGTTTCGGGATTTACACGAAAACCTTGGACTGGCGCTGTTATTCATTTCCCACAATCTGGATTTGGTGTACTATCTCTGCGATCGTATTGCCGTGATGTACCAGGGACGAATCGTGGAAACCGGCACGGCGGAAGCGGTATATTCATCGCCGAAACATGAGTATACCCGGAAACTGCTTGCGGTGGGGTTGAGCCTCTGAACGCTAATTTTCAGCTTTTTTCTTCGCAAGAGAATCTCTAAAAACATTAGTTTTTGGGGATTCTCTTAAGTGACACCCAGTACAAAATCCCCACCATCACCGAGCCGCCAGCAATGTTACCCAGAGTGACAGGAATCTCGTTTTTGGTGATAAAGGTGAGCCAGTTCAGGTTGTCCAATTGTTCCTGCGCCACATGGGAGGCCTCAACCCAGGCCGGGTTCGCCTTGGCCATAATGCCTGCCGGGATATAGTACATATTTGCTACCGAGTGTTCAAACCCGGAGGTGATGAACAGGCCGATGATAAAGAAGCAGGCAAGCAACTTACCCGCAACATCCTTTGCCGCATAGGAAACCCACACCGCAAGGCACACCAGCCAGTTACACATTACCCCCAAGAAAAACGCCGATTCAAAGGAGAGGGAAGTCTTATAAGCCGCAATCTTGATGGTCTGCCCGCCGAGCACGTTCGCTCCTGAGTTAAAAAGCATGGACTTGTTCATCATATAGGCAATAAACACGCTGCCGACAAAGTTACCGGTATAGACAATCAGCCAGTTAAAGAGCATTTTGCGGAGGCGGACCTTGCGATCGAGCACCCCCACGATAATCAGGGTGTTGCCGGTGAACAGTTCACCCCCGGCGACCACCACCAGCATGAGCCCCGTCCCGAAGACCGCGCCCGCCAAAACCTTGCCAAGCCCGTAGGTATCGGGGTTCGCAAACAGGTTAAAAGCCGCCATGTTGGAACCTTCCGACGCAAAGGCGATAAACACCCCAGCCATAAACGCCAAAACAAACTGGCCGAGTACGGCCCGTTCCGCCTTCACCACGCCGGCATCACTGGTGTATCCCAGGATTTGCGCCGGAGATCTTGCTTCCATAACTGTGTTCCTCCTTGCCATGTCTCTCGTTACCGCTATACCGCCTTGTGATAGCATGGTTCGCCCTGTTTGTCAATACACGCGGGGTGTCCTTTTAGGCGTATATTCTCAGTAATCCCCATTAGTCATTCGACTTTTTGTGGTTGGTATACAAAAAGTCGTTTGACAAAGTGTAGTCTCCATACTATATTTGATGGGGAGATATGCAGCCATGTATCGAAAACTTATTGAGGATTTGTGGACCTGGAAGGAACGGACGGATCACCGGCCCCTCATCATCCGGGGGGCGCGGCAGACGGGGAAAACCTGGTTGATGAAGGAATTTGGCCGGGCGGCCTATGCCGAAACGGTGTATATCAGTTTTGACAATAACCCCCAGATGGAGGCCCTCTTTGAGGCGGACCTCAACATTGACCGGATTATTACGGGGCTGGAACTGTATTGGGGGCAGAAGATTGCCGCAGAGCGGACTCTCATCATTTTTGACGAGATTCAGGAGGTCCCCAAGGCCCTGACCGCCCTGAAGTACTTTTACGAGAACGCCCCCCAGTATGATATTGTCTGCGCGGGCTCGCTGTTGGGGATTGCCCTCCACCCCGGCGGCTCCTTTCCCGTGGGGAAGGTTGAGTTCCTGGACCTCTACCCCCTTTCGTTTGGGGAATTTATGCGGGCGCTGGGGGAGGAGCGGTTTATCGGGGCGCTGGAACAGGGGGATTACCAGACGGTGACGCTGTTCAAACAAAACTACATCGATTTGCTTAAATACTACTATTATGTGGGCGGTATGCCCGAGGTGGTGCAGGCCTTTGTAACAAGCCGGGACTTTAATCAGGTGCGGGAGATTCAGGAACGGCTGCTTTTTTCCTATGAGCAGGATTTTTCCAAACACGCGCCGCCCCTGTTGGTCCCCAAAATCCGCATGCTCTGGAACAGTATTCCGGGGCAGCTTGCGCGGGAGAACAAGAAATTTATCTACGGGCTGATTAAGGCCGGCTCCCGTGCGGCGGAATATGAGCTGGCCCTGCTCTGGCTAAGCGACTGTGGGCTGGTGCATCAGGTGCACCGGGTAACGGCGCCCCGGCTGCCCCTGAAAGCCTACGAGGACCTGCGGGCCTTCAAGCTGTTTATGCTGGATGTGGGGCTCCTTTCGTGTATGACCGCCCTGCGGCAGGAAACGCTGCTCAACGGGGATGAACTTTTCCGGGAGTTCAAGGGCGCCCTGACGGAACAGTATGTACTGCAGGAACTCAAAACCCAAAAGGGGATTCAAACGTACTATTGGTCCAACGACAAGGGGCTGGCGGAAGTTGATTTTGTGGTGGGCCTAAGCGGTGTTTCGGCGCCGGTTCCGCTAGAGGTGAAGGCGGAGATCAACCTGCAGGCGAAAAGCCTCAAGTCCTACCTTGAAAAATTTCAGCCGCCCCTGTCGGTGCGGGTGTCCATGGCGGATTATACGGAGCATGTCGATGCTAATAAGATGAGGCTTGTAAGTGTGCCGCTGTATGGGATTGGCGTAATGCCGCAATTCTAAGTATCAGGGAAAAGCCAAGTTCAACCTAATAACCACCTACAAATGCCAGCAATTCAATGTCCAGAAAAGGTGAAAACGGATACCCACTAATGGTAACATGGGGAGGCCCCATGTTTTTTAGCGGACAGGACCCCAAGTTACGTTTTTTGGTATCCGTTTTCAACTCTGTTCCTTCATACTTTGAATTGCTGGCCGCGGGGACTGGAGTATTCCGCCCATTTACAGTATCCTTCCAATATGAATAACAAACTTACGGACCTGGTCCGCATCGGTATCTTTTATGACGGATATTACTTTTACAAAGTAAGTAATTATTACAAGTACGAACATGAGCGAAAGTCCAGGATAAGTATTTCCGGCCTCCATGATTTTATCAGGAATGAAGCGGCGAAACTTTCCGGCACCGACTTCAAGCAGTGCCAGATTGTGGACGCCCATTATTTTAAGGGCCGCTCCTCCGCACGAGACCTGGGAGACAAGGTTCAAAGCGAACGGATATTCGA